>CALMNY010000288.1 GCA_937872125.1 uncultured Candidatus Competibacteraceae bacterium
ACCTGCTGGCTGGCGATCCCTATTATTGCCAGTGTCAGAAAACCGCCCGGCTGGTTGCAGAGCGGCTGGGTTTGCAACCCGAGCAGTGGGCGGTGGCGTTCCAGTCCCGCTTTGGCGGCGCCGAATGGCTGCAACCCTACGCCAGCGTGCTGCTGGCCGAGTGGGCCAAAGCCGGCGTCAAAAGCGTGGACGTGGCCTGCCCCGGTTTCGCGGCGGACTGCCTGGAGACACTGGAGGAAATCGCGCTGGAAAACCGCCAGGTCTTTCTGGCCGCCGGCGGCGAGCGTTATCGCTATTTGCCGGCCCTGAACGACGATCCGGCCCACATCGCGGCTCTCGCCGATCTAATGAGCCGCCACGCTGCCGGCTGGCCGGAATTCGCTCCTGGCTACGATGCTGACGCCCTCGCCCGCGAACGCACCGCGACCCGTCAGCGTGCCCTGGCTTTGGGCGCGGCGGCATGAATCCGGCAAACGGGACAATTCGAGTCCTCTTTACGCAAGCGCCTTCTATACTCACTGGACAAAGATGACCGGCCCTTGTGCGGGCTTCGAATCCGATCCGGTGGGAATGGCATGATCCAAGGCGTTTTGCTCGATCTGGAAGGTGTGTTGTACGTGGGCGGCTACCCCCTGCCCGGCGCCCGCGAGGCGTTGCTCAGTCTGCGCGCCGCCGGGATTCCGATGCGTTTCGTCACCAACATCACCCGCCTGACTCGCGCTACCCTGGTCAACCGGCTGGCGCGCATGGGTTTGGAAGTGCCGCTCCCGCATCTGTTCACGCCGGTGGTCGCCGCCCGCCAGTACCTGATCGCCCGCAAGCTGACGCCGCACCTGCTGGTCCATCCTGCCATTCGAGGGGAATTCGCTGATCTGCTCGGCCCCACGCCTGGCGCAGTACTGCTCGGCGATGCCGGCCCTGATTTCACCTATGAAGCCCTCAATCAGTGCTTCCGGCTGCTGCTGGAGGGACTGCCCTTGCTGGCGATGGGCTCCAACCGGTATTTCCGCAATGGCGACGGCTGGAGTCTGGATATCGGTCCGTTTATGACGGCGCTGGAATACGCCGCCGAACTGGAGGCGGTGGTGCTGGGCAAGCCGTCGCCCGATTTTTTTCAGGCGGCGGTCAACAGCCTCGATCTGCCGTCGCAAGACGTGGTCATGGTCGGCGACGACGCCGAAATGGACGTATGTGGGGCACTGGCGGCGGGCTTGCGCGGCGTGCTGGTGCGCACGGGTAAATATCGCCATGGCGACGAGACTAAAGTGGAGCCGCACGGCGGCCGGGTGTTTGATGATCTGGATGCAGTGGTGGATTACATCCTCTAAAATTGCACGGCTTATGGGGTAGAATCGGCGAAGCAAGATTCACTCGACGCTTCGAGCCGTAATGGCTCATCCAACACAACAAGGATTGAAACGAGTTCCCATGCGCGTCTTGTTTCCCGACATCAAGCCTTATGCCAGCCAGCGCCTGGCCGTGGATAGTCTGCACACCCTGTACGTCGAGGAATGCGGTATTCCCCAGGGCTTGCCGGTCCTGTTCCTGCACGGCGGTCCCGGCGCCGGTTGCGAACCAATGCACCGGCGTTTCTTCGATCCCCAGCGTTACCGCATCGTGTTGTTCGACCAGCGCGGCTGCGGCCAGTCCAGCCCGCACGCCGAACTGCGCGATAACACCACCGGGCATCTGGTGGCGGACATCGAAAAGCTGCGGGAACAGCTCAAGATCGACCGCTGGGTGGTGTTTGGCGGTTCCTGGGGTTCGACGCTGGCGCTGACCTACGCTGAAACCCACCCGGAACGGGTGCTCGGCCTGATCCTGCGCGGCGTGTTCCTGTGCCGGGATCAGGACATTCACTGGTTCTATCAGAACGGGGCCAGCCGCCTGTTTCCCGATCTGTGGGAACAGTTCCTGGCGCCGATTCCAGCAGCGGAGCGGGGTGATCTGGTCCAGGCGTATTATCGGCGGCTGACCAGCAACAACGAACTGGAACGGCTACGGGCGGCCAAAGCCTGGTCGGTGTGGGAAGGTGCTACGCTGACGCTGGAAAGCAATCCAACCCTGGTCGAACAGTTCGGCGAGGCCCGCCGGGCGCTGAGCCTGGCCCGCATCGAGTGCCACTACTTCATCAACCACTGTTTCGTGGAGCCGGATCAACTGCTGCGCGATGCGGGCCGGTTGCGCGGCATTCCCGGCGTGATCGTCCACGGCCGCTACGACGTAGTTTGCCCGCTGGACAACGCCTGGGCCTTGCACCGGGCCTGGCCGGAAGCGGAACTGCGCATCGTCACTCCCGCCGGCCATGCCGCTAGCGAACCGGGGATCATGGACGCCCTGATCACCGCCACCCAGGGTTGCGCGGACCGGCTGGCATGATCGGCCTGCTGCAACGGGTCGCGGACGCGCGCGTCGAGGTTGCCGGGGAGATCGTGGGCGAAATCGGACCAGGCCTGCTGGTGCTGGTCGGGGTCGAGCACGGCGACGGCGAAACACAGGCCGACCGGTTGCTGGAGCGGCTGCTGGGCTACCGGATATTCGCCGACCCCGAAGGCAAGATGAACCTGAGCGTGCGCGAGATCGGCGGCGGGCTGCTGCTGGTTCCGCAGTTCACCCTGGCGGCGGACACCGGCAAGGGGATGCGGCCCAGCTTCACTCCCGCCGCGCCGCCGGTTGAGGGCGAACGGCTGTTCGGCTATCTGCTCGGCCAGGCCCGCCGTCAGCATACGCCAGTCACCGCTGGTCGCTTTGGCGCCCACATGCGCGTCAGCCTGACCAATGACGGCCCGGTGACGTTCTGGTTGCACGCGGCGCCCGCGAACCGTGCGGCTATTTCTCGACAAACGCCCGCTCAATGACGTAATGGCCCGCGCAACCGATGTGTGGCGACATCACGAAGCCTCGGTCGTCCAACAGCCGGCAACAGTCCTTCAACATATGCGGGCTGCCGCAGAGCATGACCCGGTCCTGTTCGGGATTGAGCGGCGGCAGGCCGATATCAGCGGCCAGTCGGCCACTTTGGACCAGGTCGGTCAAGCGCCCCTGATTTTTAAAGGGTTCGCGGGTCGCCGTCGGGTAGTAGATTAACTGCTGTCTGACAGCATCGCCCAGATACTCATGCTGCTGCAAATCGTGGGTGATGTAGTCGTGGTAAGCGAATTCACTGACCTGCCGCACGCCATGCACCAGCACGACCTTTTCAAAGCGTTCATAGACCACCGGGTCCTTGATGATGCTGATGAACGGCGCCAGCCCGGTGCCGGTGCCCAGCAGGTACAGATGCTTCCCCGGCAACAGGTCATCAACCACCAGGGTGCCAACCGGCTTGCGGCTGACCAGCAAGGCGTCGCCTTCCCGTAAATGTTGGAGGCGCGAAGTCAGCGGCCCGTTTGGCACCTTGATGCTGAGAAACTCCAGATGCTCCTCGTAATTGGCGCTGGCGATACTGTAGGCGCGCATCAAGGGGCGTCCCTCGACTTCCAGGCCGATCATCACGAAATGACCGTTATGAAACCGCAAGCCGGGATTGCGGGTGGTTTTGAAGCTGAACAGGGTTTCGTTCCAGTGATGCACGCTCAGGACGCGCTCAGTGGTATAGCTGGACATGGCAGGACTCCCGGATGAATTCAAGCAGGCAGCGGTTCAATGTGCACCGTCACATACTTATCAAATCAGTCAACGCTCTGGCGTCGGGCGCACGCCCGCCAGCGCGGCCCGCAGTTCCTCACGGTTGATCGGTTTGGCGATGTAGCCATCCATGCCCGCCGCCAGGCAGAGTTCGCGGTCGCCCTGCATGGCGTTGGCGGTCATGGCGATGATCGTCGGCGTCGGCCCCGGCCAGTGCGCCCGGATGCGGCGCGTGGCTTCCAGCCCATCCAGTTCCGGCATCTGTACGTCCATCAGGATCAAATCGTAGGGTTGTCGGGCCAGCGCCTCCAACACTTCAAAACCGTTGCTGGCTACATCGGCGCGATAACCCAGCCGTTCCAGCAGCTTCAGGGCTACCCGCTGATTGACCACGTTGTCCTCGGCTAGCAGGATGCGCAGCATTTCCCGCCGCCGGCTGGGTGGCCCGGCAGGAATCACAGGTTCGCCAGCGGCTGGCGTCGGCGGCGTCAGATCGAACAGCCGCAGCAGCGCCCGATCCATCGGCGCAGCCTTGAGCGGTTTGGCCAGCACCGTCTGGACGCACGCTGGGAATCGCTTATGCCCCCGAAAGCCGAACGGCGCCATCAAACCGATCCGTGATGCCCTCTCTACGGGTAACTGGTCCAACCAATTCGACCGGGATTGTGCATCCCGCCCCAGCAGCGATAGTTCCAGCAGGGCGGCGTCGAACGGGTTGCCCGTTTGCCACAGGGCCATGACCTCGGCGGCGGATGCGGCGGTTTGCACCGACATCCCCCGGGCGCGGGCATGGCGTTCCAGGATCCGCCGGTTGATGGCGTGACTGTCCGCCACCAGCAGACGCCGTTCCGCCAGGGCTGCCAGGGCCGGCTCTTCCGGCAGGGTAAGATCAACCGGTGCGAGCAGGGCCTGCACGGTGAATGCAAACGTCGATCCCTGATCTGGTTTGCTCTCTACCTCCAGGACGCCGTCCATCAATTCCGCCAGCCGGCGGCTGATCGCCAGGCCTAGGCCCGTGCCGCCATATTGCCGGCTGATCGAGGAATCAGCCTGGCTGAACGGCTGAAACAACCGCTGGAGCCGATCCGCCGCAATTCCGATCCCGGTATCGTGGACGGCGAAACGCAATTCGATCTGCGGACTGACGGCCGGTTTGGCTACAGCCTCGACCCACACCTCGCCGGCGGGCGTGAATTTAACTGCGTTGGCCAGCAGGTTGACCAGAATTTGGCGCAGGCGACTGGGATCGGCGATGATCTGAGCCGGTACGCTTTCGTCAATCCAGCAGGCCAGTTCCAGGTTCTTGGCGGTGGCGGCGGGTGTCACCAAATCCAGCGCATCCTCGAGGCAGGCGCGCGGATCGAAGGCGGTCTGCTCCAGTTCCAGCCGGCCCGATTCGATTTTTGAAAAATCAAGAATATCGTTGATCAGCTCCAGCAGGGTGTTGCCGGAGGTACGGATGGTCTCGACGCAGTCGTGTTGTTCCGGGTTCAGTTCGGTATCGAGCAGCAGGCCGGTCATCCCGATCACTGCGTTCAGCGGGGTGCGGATTTCATGGCTCATATTGGCCAGGAATTCGCTTTTGGCGCGGTTGGCGGTTTCGGCGGACTCCTTGGCCGCGCGCAATGCCCGCGCGGCGTTCTGGCGTTCGCTGATGTCGTGGAGAATCCCTGTGAAGCGAGGCCGGTCGCCGCCTGTCACCTCCCCGACCGCCAGATACAGCGGAATGAGGATGCCATCCTTGCGCACCCCCGTTACCTCCCGTCCGATGCCCAGCACCCGCCGCTGGCCAGTGCGTAGATAACGCATGAGATAGCCATCGTGGGCCTCGCGCACGGGCGACGGCATCAGCATACTGACATTTCGGCCCAACAGCTCCCCCGATTCGTAACCGAACAGCCGTTCGACCGCCGGATTGACCGCCTCAATCACCCCGGTTTCATTGATGGTGATGATCCCATCCACCGCGGTTTCCAGGATGCTGCGACTGAGGCCCTGGATCCGCTCCAGCTCGGCGAACTGCCGCGCCAGGCGGTCGTTGGCTTCGCGCAGCGCTTCCTTCTGGCGGGACAGGCGGTCGGTGAGTTTTTGCAGGTCGGCCAGGGTGGCGCGCTGCGATTGCAGGATTTGCAACAAATCCACCACCGGGTCGTGCAGGGCGAAATCGTCCAGCGTCAGCCCCAGTTGCCTGATGGCCGCCGGCTCGGTGACCCAGGGCGAACCCAGAAAAACCATCTGGTCGGGATCGGTCAGCGGCGCAACCTGCCCGCGCAGCCGGAACCGGCTATCGTGACTGGCCAGCACGAACAGCAGGTGTTGGCTGGCGGCGATAGTGGAAAATTCCAGTGGAATCCGGGGCTGTTCCAGCGTCAGGATTTCGGCCAGCCGCGCGCCCGTCCGCAACTCCGGACCCAGCCGGCGCAACGACGCGCCTACCTGGGTAATCACGAGGGCGCGGTCGAAAGCCAGGTGAAAGGGAAAAGCCGTGGCGAAACTCCCGGGTGGCAGTGTCAGGGGCGGCAGAGCGGTCATGCGGCGGCAGCCCGCTCCCAGGAAACCCGGAAAATATCATGTTCGGCGCCCGCCGCCCGCTCCGCTTCCTGCTCGATGTGAATCGGCGTACTGAACATCTGGCCCAGCCCCCGCAGGAGACCCTGCACCAATGGCGTCAGGCCGGCGCGGTGGGAATAATAGTGCAGGCGCAGCGACTGATCGGTCACGTCGGTACAGACAAAACGCGGCGGTTGCAGGTGGGGGAAAATCAGGCTGACCCGGGCGTGGAAGTTGGGCAGGTTGAGCAGGAATTCGCGCAGGGTTCGGCCGTTGGCCTCCATCAGCTCCCCGTAACCTTCCCGCGCGGTCTTGACCACCCAATGCACCCCAAAGGCTTCCAGTAGCTCGGTAGCAGGCCGGTTCAACACCGTGCTGGCCGCCGCCACGAGGTTGTAGGTGATCGCGTCGGGATAGCCTTGGTTGCTGATAAAGACATCAATATCCGCCCCGGCTTCCGCCTTGATCCGTTCCCACGCCTCCTCGCCGAATTGATCAACGACCATGCCTTCGAGCGCTTTGTTGACCATGCCGTACATGCGACGCCTCCGGTGATGCCACGGACCGAACGGATGGGCATTATTAGCCGATTCCTGGGCTGTTGCCAATCAGCCAGAGTGCGCACAGCAGGAGTGGCCGTTTTATACTTTTCCACCCGCGCCGTTCCATGCGCGGATATTCGCCAACCTTAATATTGCCGCCGACTATGAAAACGCTCGAAAAGCTGCTCGAAAAATGCATTCTGCTCAGCCGCTGGCTGCTGGCGCCGATCTATCTGGCGCTGGCCGTCGTGCTGATTCTGTTCACGGTCAAGGCCTTCCAGGAGGTCATCCACCTGTTCGCCATTATCACCACCGCCACCGAGGTTGATTTAGTGCTGTCAGTTCTGGCCTTGATCGACATGGCGCTGGTTGCCAACCTGCTGGTAATGGTGATCCTGAGCAGCTATGAGACCTTTGTGTCCAGTCTCGACGTGGCCGAGGAGCAGGAGAAGCCGTCCTGGCTGGGCCGGATCGACGCGGCGACCATCAAGATCAAGCTGGCGGTGGCCATCGTCGCCATTTCCTCGATTCACCTGCTGAAGGCGTTCATGACCACCATGGGGGGGCAGGATGATGTATCGCTGTGGAACAACCAGTTATTCTGGCTGGTCGTCATCCACCTGACGTTCGTGGTCTCGGCGCTGGGGATGGCGGTGATTGACCGGATCGCTTTCGCCCAGCACCGGGGTCACTGAGGATTAGAGGCTGTGCCGGCCCACCCAGTCGCGGGCGAACTGCCAGGCCACCCGGCCGCTGCGCGACCCGCGCTGGAGCGCCCAGCGCAACGCTTCCTCGCGCGCCGCTGTGTCCAGCCCTGCCGACCAGTCAAGCTGCTCCAGCCAGTGGGCCACAATCGCCAGATAGTCATCCTGGCTAAACGGATGAAACGACAGCCACAGGCCGAACCGTTCCGACAGCGAGATTTTCTCCTCCACCGCCTCGCCGTAATGCAGTTCGCCATCCACCAGCCGGGCATCCTCGTTTTCACTCAGATACTCGGGCAGCAGATGGCGGCGGTTGGAGGTGGCGCAGAGCAGCATGTTGTCGGGCGCGGCGCTGATCGAGCCGTCCAGCATGGCTTTCAACGCCTTGTAGCTGGGATCATTGGCCTCAAACGACAGATCGTCGCAGTACAGCAAAAACCACTCCGTCCGGTCGGCCAGCGGCTCGACGATGTCCGGCAGATCCATCAGATCGTGCTTGTCCACCTCGATCAGCCGCAGGCCCCGGTCGGCGTATTCGTTGAGCAGCGCCTTGATCAGCGAGGATTTGCCGGTGCCGCGCGCCCCCCACAGCAGGACATTGTTGCAGGGGCGGCCGGCCAGAAACTGGCGCACATTCAGGTCCAGCGCGGCCTTCTGCCGATCAATCCGTTGCAGGTCAGCCAGCCGCAGCCGGTGGGGATGCCGCACCGGTTGCAGGTAACCGCGCGGGCCGAACCGCCGCCAGCGAAACGCCCGGTACCGCGCCCAGTCCGGGGTTTCCGGGGTGGCCGGCAGCAGCGTTTCCAGCCGTTCGAGCGCGCGGGTCAGCCGCTCGGTCAGCGCCCCATCCAGGGTCAGCGTCGCCGGCGCCATGCCATTAACGGCTCATCACCAGCGTGCCGCCCGCACCGCCCAGCACGATCAGATCGGCGACGATGCGGGCGCTTTCCTCCAGCGCCGCGTCGGGAATCACGCTGTCCTTACCTTCCGGAATTTCATCCCCCGCCTTGAGCGGCGGCAGTCCTTTGGCGATGCGATAGCGGTTCTCGCGTTCCCGCTGCCAGGCTTCGATGCGCTCCCGCTCGTTCCGGCGCTGGCTCTCCAGCAGCGACACTGTGGTCTTGTCCTGCTGCTGCCGAGTGAACTCGAGGTCGCGCAGAAATGCCTGATAGTCGGGATCGCCCGCGATCCGCGCCTGATGCCGCCGCACCAACTCAGGGGCCAGGGCAACAATGCCACGGTCACCGCGATAGCGGGCGGCGGCGATTTCGTCCCAGGGCAGCGCGTTCTTTTGAGCGCTTTCACCCACCTCCGCGCTGTCCACCGCCGAGGGGATGGCGATATCGGGGCGAACGCCGCGATGCTGAGTGCTGCTGCCGTTGACCCGGTAAAACTTGGCGATGGTCAGCTTCAACTGGCCCTGCGGTTCCCTGGACTGGGTGAACCGGTTCAGATCCACCAGCGTCTGCACCGTGCCCTTGCCGAAGGTTGGGTCGCCGATCACCAGACCGCGCCCGTAATCCTGGATGGCGCCGGCGAAAATCTCCGAAGCCGAGGCGCTGGCGTGATCCACCAGCACTGCCAGCGGGCCATCATAGGCTTGGCCGGGTTCGCTGTCCTTTTCGATCTCGACTTCGCCGCCGACATTGCGCACCTGCACTATCGGCCCCTCGCCGATGAACAGCCCGGTCAAATCCACCGCTTCCTGCAGGGAGCCGCCGCCGTTCTCGCGCAGATCGAGCACCAGACCATCCACCTTGCCGTTCAGCTCGTTCAACAGCCGGCGCACGTCGCGGGTGGTGCTGCGGTAGTTGGGATCACCGCGCCGCGCGGCGTCGAAGTCGCTGTAGAACGCCGGGATGGTAATGACGCCGACCCGCAGGTCGCGGTCGTTCGGACCGCGCACCGTCTTGATCTCGCTCTTGGCGGCCTGCTTTTCCAGCTTGATGGTGTCGCGCACCAGCCGGACGGTTTTCTCCGCCGCTGTGGCGCCGGCTTTGCCGGGTAACACCTTCAGCCGCACCACCGTGCCGCGCTGACCGCGAATGCGCTCCACGACATCGTCGAGCCGCCAGCCCACCACGTCCACCCAGGGATCGTTGTCACCCTGCGCCACCGCCACGATCCGGTCGCCGGCCTTGATTTGCTGGCTGAGATCGGCAGGCCCTCCAGTGACCAGTTCGACCACCGTCACCATCTCTTCATCCATCCGCAGCACACAGCCGATGCCTTCCAGCGACAAGCGCATCTGAATATTGAAGTTCTCGGTGTTGCGCGGCGAGAAATAGGCAGTATGCGGATCAAACGCCTGCGCCACTGCGTTCATATACAACTGGAACACGTCATCGCTGCTGGTTTGCTGGGCCTGGCGCAGACGGTTGTCGTACCGCTTGACCAGCAGCTCGCGGGCAGCGCCCCGGTCCTTGCCGGACAACATCAGCGTTAACATTTCGTGCTTGAGTCGCTTACGCCAGAAGTCATCCAGATCGGCGGGCGTTTTGGCCCAGGGTGCGTTTTTGCGCTCCACGTCCAGCGATTCGTTCATATCGAACCGGAAGTCCTGCTGAAGCAAAGTCTGAATTCGGGCAGTCCGCTCCGCCAAGCGGCGCAGGTAGACGTTGAAAATATCGTA
>CALMNY010000289.1 GCA_937872125.1 uncultured Candidatus Competibacteraceae bacterium
TCCCGAACATGCTGCCGGCCTGGATTCCGCTCAAGGCCAGCGGCGCGCACGCCGAGCGCCGGTTTCTGAGCTTGGTGGATTTGATCCGGCACAGCGCCGACAAGCTGTTTCCCGGCATGGAACTCATCGACGCCTCGCGGTTTCGCATCCTGCGCAACGCCGAAATCGAACTGGACGAAGAGGAGGAAAGTCTGCGGGAAGCGGTGGCCGAGGCGCTCCAGCAGCGCCGGTTTCAGCCGGTGGTGCGCATGGACCTGGCGCCGGACGCCAACCCGGCGCTGCGCCAGGGGCTAATGGAGCGTTTTGAGTTGCGCGATGACGATGTCTACGAGGTCCCCGGCCTGCTCGATTACACCGGCCTGTTCCAGATTGCCAGCCTCGACGCGCCGGCCTTGCGCGATCCTCACTGGGTCCCGCTGCCGCCGCCCCGCCTGCCCAACGAAGAACTGGACATCTACGCGGCGATCCGGTCCGGCGACCTGCTGCTCCATCATCCCTACGAAAGCTTCGACATGAGCGTCGAGGACTTCATCAGCGATGCCGCCGTGGATCCGCACACGGTGGCGATCAAGATGACCGTCTACCGGGTCGGCGACGACACCCCGTTCGTGCGCTCGCTGATCCACGCCGCCGAAGCCGGCAAGCAGGTGGCCTGCGTGATCGAATTGAAAGCGCGGTTCGACGAGGCGCGCAACCTGCTCTGGGCCGAGGAACTGCAAAAGGCCGGCGCGCACGTCACTTACGGCGTGCTGGGCCTGAAGACGCATACCAAGGTGGCGCTGGTGGTGCGCAAGGAGGGGGCCGACCTGCGCTGCTACGCCCACATCGGCACCGGCAACTACCACGTCAAGACCGCGCGGCTCTACACCGACGTCGGCCTGCTGACCTGCGATCCGGTCATCACCGCCGACGTGGTGAATCTGTTTCACTACCTGACCGGCTGCGCGCGCACCCCCCGGTTCGAGAAGCTGCTGGTCGCCCCGCTCAACATGCGCCAGCGGTTCCTGGACGGCATCGAACGGGAAATCGAACATCAGCGCGCGGGCCGGCCGGCGCGCATCATTGCCAAGATGAATCAGGTTGAGGATCTGGACATGGCGCGGGCGCTGGCGGCAGCGTCACAGGCGGGCGTACCCGTTGACCTGATCGTGCGCGGCTTCTGCTGTCTGGTGCCCGGCGTGCCCGGCTGGACCGAGAACGTGCGGGTGCGCTCGATTATCGGCCGCTTCCTGGAGCATTCGCGGATTTTCTTTTTCGCCAACGGCCAGGCCGATCCGCTGGCCGGCGAGTACTTCATCGGTTCGGCCGACTGGATGCACCGCAATCTGTCGGGCCGGGTCGAGGCGGCGACGCCGGTGGAAGACCGGACGGCGCGCGAGCGGCTGTGGGAGATTCTGGACATCTGTTTGCAGGATCAGCGCCAGGCGTGGCTAATGCAACCCGACGGGAGCTATGTTCGGAGCCAGCCGGCGGATGACGCGACCGGCCCGGCCGCAGTGGGCACCCACGCCTGGTTCATGGACTTGGCCCGCCGCCGCGCACCGACGGGTTAACGGGCGGTTCGCCGGTTGTCATCCGGCGCGGGCCGGTCCAAACGTTAAACGAAGTGGTGGACGTGTGCGAATTTCCTTTCGAACTCGCCCTTCGATGTCAAGCAAATGTTGCGAGATGGTTTGGCCCGCCTATCGCGATGGGGCTACCGAATCCCCGCCTACGCGGTTGGCGACACCAGACCCGATCCCGCCTGAAGAACCTTTGCGCCAGCAACCATTGCGCTGAAGTCAGGCTGGTGCGTTTTGATCCCCCGCGAGGTTCAAAAAAATGTCACCAAATCCAACCGAAATAATGCCAAGCTTATGACAATCAATCGCTTTGGATTGAATTGAATCCAATCCGTGACACCAATCACCAAGTTAAATGACCCCCGGCGAAGCCGGGGGCTTATTGGGCGAACCCCTCAAAGGGGTGATGAGCAAATGGGGCCGCTCAAAGCGGCATCCGCAGCCTCAACTGCTCGTGGCGCTCTTCTTCGGCTTCCTGGTTACGTGTGAAATCTTGATGAATAAACGATGAAGAGCAGAAAATTTTTCGCGGATGGATTTACAACCAAATCAGTAGGATGATTGACCGATGCCGCAGGAGGGGCGAAGCCTGGCGACGCCAGATCAGGGCCAGTCCTTTATCGTTCATGCTGCGGATTCGCTATCGGCGGCGATTCTGGCGCGCTTCCTGATGCGCGCCGGGCAGGCTAGAATTGTTACCACGAACTGTTTTAAAAAAGAGACGATTATGCAAATTCTGGGGATTGATGTCGGGGGAACCGGGGTCAAGGGCGCGATCATCGAAACAGCAACGGGGAAACTGACGAGCGAACGCCTGCGCATCGAGACGCCCAGCCCGGCGACGCCGGAGTCCATCGGCTTGACCGTCAAGGAACTGGTCGAGCGCCATCACTGGTCTGGCCCCATCG
>CALMNY010000290.1 GCA_937872125.1 uncultured Candidatus Competibacteraceae bacterium
CCGTGGTGTTGGGCCTGATCGTCGGCAGCTTTCTCAACGTGGTGATTTACCGCCTGCCGCTGATGATGGAGCGGGAATGGCGGGCGCAGTGCGCGGAGTTGCTGGGTCAACCGGTTCAGGGCGACGGATCGCCCGCTCTGACGCTGTGGGGGCCGCGTTCGCAGTGCCCGCACTGTGGTCATCTGATTCAGGCGGTGGAGAACATCCCGCTGCTCAGCTATGCCCTGCAGCGCGGGCGGTGTGCGCACTGCGGCGCGGCCATCAGCCGCCAATATCCGCTGGTGGAAGCCTTGAGCGGCCTGCTGGCTGGCGTCGTCGCCTGGAAATTTGGCTTCGGCTGGCCCGCAGCGGCGGCGCTGGTCTTCACCTGGGTCCTGCTGGCGGCCAGCGCCATTGATTTTCGTCATCAACTGTTGCCGGATGATCTGGTGCTGCCGTTGCTGTGGCTGGGACTGTTCGCGGCGCTGTTTGGCTTGTTCGCCGACCTGCCCAGTGCGGTCATTGGCGCTATGGCCGGTTATCTGGCGCTCTGGTCGGTCTATCAGGGCTTCCGCCTGCTGACTGGCAAGGAAGGGATGGGCCATGGCGATTTCAAGCTGCTGGCGGCGCTCGGTGCGTGGACCGGCTGGCAATACCTGGTCACGATTGTCTTGCTGTCGTCGCTGGTGGGGGCGATTTTCGGTCTGGCGCTGATCCTGTTCCGGGGTCGGGACCGGCAGGTCCCGATGCCATTCGGCCCCTTTCTCGCTGCGGCCGGCTGGATTGCGCTGCTGTGGGGCGAGACGATCAACCGGACCTATCTGAACTGGCTGGGGCTATAACGGTGCTGGTCATTGGCTTGACGGGTGGCATCGGCAGCGGCAAAACCGCGGTCAGCGACCGTTTTGCGCACCTTGGCGCACCAGTCATTGACACCGACCTGCTCGCTCGTGAACTGGTCGAACCGGGCCAGCCGGCGCTGGCAGAGATCGCGGTCGAATTTGGGCCGGATTGCCTGAATGACGAGGGTCGGTTGCATCGCAGCCGGTTGCGCGAACGAGTGTTCGCCGATCCGGCGGGTCGGCGGCGGCTGGAAGCCATCCTGCATCCCCGGATTCGCGCCCTGGCGCGGGAACGGATCGCGCGCCTGACCGCTCCCTACTGTCTATTGGTCATTCCACTGCTGGCGGAAACCGGGATGACTGATCTGGTGGACCGGGTGCTGGTGGTGGACGTGCCGGAAGAAGTGCAGATTCGCCGGGTCATGGCGCGGGACGGGGTTACGGAAGCGCACGCCCGCCGCATCCTGGCCGCCCAGGCCGACCGGAGTCAGCGGCTGGCGCTGGCGAACGAGATCGTGGAAAACGCCGGTGATCTGGCGGCGCTGGATCATCAGATCGCCGGGTTGCATCAGCATTATCTGACCCTGGCCGCCACCCAGGCTGGTTGAGCGGCGGCCCGGCGAGCCGCGCCCGCACATTGGCCCCACTCCCCGACGATGACTGCGTCCGCGAGGACTATCGTGCCCCAGACTATTTGCTACGAACAGCCGCTCAACGAACGCGCCCGCTCTTTGTTGCGCCTCGAATTTTTGTTTCATCAGGTTCAGCATAGCCTCGCTGGGCCTTCGACCTGGGACAGCCGCACGGCGTTGCAAGGCCTGTTTGACATTCTGGCGCTGACCGGACGCAATGAGTTCAAGGGCGACCTGCTCAAGGAACTGGAGCGCCACGCCGCCGCCTTGAACCGGCTGCGGCTGAACCCTGGTGTACAGGTGGATACGCTGGATCGGGTGCTGGCGGAGATCGGCGCGGTCATTGGCCAGGTTCATCGGCTGGACAGTTCGGCTTTGGAGGTCGTGCGGCAAACCGATTTTTTAAGCGCCATTCATAAGCGGAGTCAGGCGCCCGGTGGTACTTGCCGGTTTGATCTGCCCGCGCTCCATTTCTGGTTGCAGCACGATCCTGAGGTTCGCGCCCAGCATTTGCAAGAATGGCTAGATCCCTTTACGCCCTTGCAGGATGCCGTTACGCTGATTCTGCGACTGATCCGCGACAGCGCCATCCCACAGCCGGAAATAGCCTACCGGGGCTTTTTTCAACGGAGTCTCGACAGTAACGCGCCTTCGCAGATCATCCGGGTGTTTCTGCCACGCGCTGTGGCCCTGTTCCCGGAAATCAGCGGCGGCCGGCATCGCTTCACCATTCGCTTTCTGGAGCAGCCGGACCCCAATCGCCGGGCGGTTCAGAGTACGGCTGACGTTCCGCTTCAACTGGCCTGCTGCGCGATTTGAGCGCACTCCCGGCGCAGCCGCGCGATGATCGGTGCATCGGCGGCAGGAAAGGCGAAGTTGGCCAGTTCGGCCGGTGACGCCCACCGCAGCGGTTGACCTTCCCGCCCGTGCAGCTCGCCGCGCCAGGCAGTCACCCGCCAGACATCCAGAAGTACGGTTTTATCGGGATAGGCATGGCGAACCTGCAACCACGGTTCGGCGGCCTGGACGGTGATCCCCAGTTCTTCGTGCAATTCACGCTGGAGCGCCGTTGCCACCGTTTCAGCCGCTTCCACCTTGCCGCCGGGAAATTCCCACCGCCCGCCCTGATGCACATGGTCGGGCCGGCGGGCGATCAGGATCGCGCCGGATGCATCCGCGACGATGCCCACCGCTACATGGACCGTTCCGCTCACGTCCGATACTCGGCGTTGATGCGCACGTAATCGAAGGACAGGTCCGTGGTCCAGATCCGCGCGGCCGCCGCGCCCCGGCCCAGCTCAACCCGAATCGTGATTTCGGGCCGCGCCATCACCTGCTGACCCTGCTCTTCGGTGTAATCCAGCGCACGACCGCCATTTTGGACGATGCAGACTTCGTCCAGATGGAGCGCCACCCGGTCAATTTCCAAATCCGCCAGCCCGGCCCGACCCACTGCCGCCAGAATCCGACCCCAGTTGGGATCGGACGCGAAAAATGCGGTTTTGACCAGCGGCGAATGGGCGATGGTATAGGCAACCTGCCGGCATTCAGCGGCGTCGCGGCCCCCTTCGATCTGCACGGTGATGAACTTGGTCGCGCCTTCGCCATCGCGGATGATGGCCTGCGCCAGATCGCTGCACACCTCGCGCACGGCGCCGGCAAACCGCGCGTAATCCTCACCCTGTGCTGGCACGTTGGCTCCGGACTGACCCGTCGCCAGCAACAGGCAGGAGTCATTGGTGGAGGTATCACCGTCCACAGTGATCGCGTTGAAGGAATCGGCGACTGCCTCCGTCAGTACGGACTGCAACACAGGTTCATCCACGGCGGCGTCGGTAGCGATGAACGCCAGCAAGGTCGCCATGTCCGGGCGAATCATACCGGCGCCCTTGGCAATACCGGTTACCGTCACCTCCCGATCAGCGAGATGCAGCCGCCGCGACGCCCATTTGGGCCGGGTGTCGGTGGTCATGATACCGTGGGCCGCTTCGGTCCAGCCGTCCGCCCGCAGTGCCGCCAGCGCCGCCGGCAATCCGGCCACGAGGCGAAACAGCGGCAATGGCTCGCCGATGACGCCGGTGGAAAAGGGCAATACTTCTTCCGTTCGGCAACCGACCCGTTCCGCCAACGATCGGCAGCTCGCTTCGGCGTCCACCAACCCGTGCCGACCGGTGCCGGCGTTGGCGTTGCCGGTGTTGATCACCAGGTAGCGGGGGCTGGCGGCGGCCAGATGCGTTCGCGCCACGATCACCGGCGCGGCGCAAAAGGCGTTACGGGTAAACACAGCGGCGGCCCGGGTTCCCGCCGCCGCTTCGATCACCACCAGATCGCGGCGGTTGGGATACTTGATGCCGGCGCACGTTGTTCCGAGACGAATACCGGCAACCTTGAGAGATTCCATGATTGACTCTGCTTGATTTTGATGAAAAAACGATAGCAAACCTGACCAAAAAGTTAAACTGTTTTAGTACAGGGCTGGACTGCTGAACGGCTGCCGCAGAGTCATTTTATATGGCCCGGCGAGTGATGACCCGAACGGGCGTCAACGCGCTATTGGCGCCGATCAAACAGGAGGACAGACGTTTGCTCATTAGACCGATGCTCGAAGAAACGGCGCGCCAAAGCCCGGAGCGGACAGCGATCATCGCCGGCGACGTGGCGATCTCCTACGGGCAACTAGCGGATCAGGTTGCGCGGTGTGCGGCGGGGTTGTTGGAGCTCGGTCTCGCGGCCGGCGACCGGGTCGCCGTGCTGTTGCCCAACACGATGGAGTTTGCCACGACCCTGCTGGCCGCCCACTATGCCGGGTTGATCGCCGTGCCGTTATTTGCCGATTATCCACCGGCGGAACAGCGCGATATTCTGACGCAGACGGCCGCCCGCGTCTTGATCGCTTCCCCATCCCTGCTGCCCTTGGTCCCGGATGAATCCATCCCGGCGCTGACTCGGGTCATTCTGACCGGAGTAGAAGCGCCGGGATGCCTGACTTACGAAGCCCTCCTCGAATCGCCGCCGCTGGGCGCATCGGTTGATCAGGACGCCAACGGCGATCCCATCGCGATCATTGTCTATACCTCCGGCTCGACCGGACGTCCCAAGGGGGTGGCCCATACCCAGACCCGTCTCGTCAATCGGGCCGATCTGTTCATCCAGACGCTGGGGATTACCGGATCTGACCGGACCCTGTCGGCGCAACACCTGGGACGTCCCCTCTTTTTGGTCGCCAATCTCCTGGCGATGTTACGCGTCGGCGGTTGCCTCACGCTGGTTGATCCGCCCGCGCCCGACCGGTTCTGGAAATGCTACGGAGAGCTCCAGCCCACCTATTACCTGGCGCCGCCTGGCTACAGCTATCAGCTCATGGACCGCCCCGGCGCGGTGCAGATCAATCACTCCCGCCTGCGCTTCTGGATCAACGTCGGCGACCGGCCCAGCGCAGAACTCCGCCAGCGCGTGACCGCGATCACCGGCCGCCCTTTCCTCAACATGTTCGGGATGACGGAGAGCGGATTTCTGGCCATCACTTCGCCCACCAAGCCGACCAAGACCGACGCCATCGGCAAACCCATGGCGGGTGTCGAGTTCCAGCTCGTGGCTCCAGATGGCCAGGAGGTAGCGCCCGGCGAAGCGGGACGCCTGCGGATTCGCACCCCGAACCTGATGGTCGGTTACTGGAACGATACGCTGCTGACGCACCGGACCATTGGTTCGGGCTGGCTTGAAACCCAGGATCTGCTGCGGATCGATGAAGACGGCGACTATGGTTTCGTGGGCCGGCGCAGCGACATCATCGTGCGGAACGGCGCGAATGTCGCCACAGCCCTGGTCGTCGAGTCCTTGCTCACCCATCCGGCCATCGCTGAGGCGATCCTGGTCGGCATGCCGGACCGCTGCGACGGTCAGTTGCCCATGGCGTTCTATCGTCTGCGGGCGGCCGCCAGCGATCCTGGCGGCGCGGCCTTGCATGCCTGGGTCGCGGCTGTGGTGGACGCCTGGTCCATCCCGGCGGGCTTTTACCCGATCGACCACTGGCCGTTGACCCCGAATGGCAAGATCGACCGCAACCGCCTGATCGACATGGCCGCGGGTCTGGCTGCGGTCGCGCGCTAAGCGACCGTCTGGCCCGGCTCCGGCTCCGGCAGCCAGAACGAGGCGATAAAGCTGATCAGATAAACGGTCAGGGCGACCCCGCCCGCGGTATAGGCAACCCTGGCGGCATAGGTCGCCTCCAGCGGGAGCCAATAGGCAATCCACTGGGTGAGTGCGGCGAAACAGGTGCCGATCATGCGCCCGCCGAGATTGGCCGCAAAACTCTCGCCGGTGCCGCGCAGGTGCAGCGGATAGGCTTGCGGCAGGTAGTTTCCCCAGAAGCTGAATTGGGCCACGGTCAGGAAGCCGGCCAGAAAGATACCGTATTCCAGCGCGTGCAGACGGGTCACGCCCGCCCAGCCGAAGATCAGCGGCATGAGTACCAGGCCGGGGGCCAGAAACAGGCGCAGCAACCGCTGCCGGCTGGCGATCGCCAGCACCAGCACCGCGATGGCGAGCCGCCCCCAGAGTCCGCCAATCTCCTGAATCTTGGTGACGCGGGCGGCGCTGGCCTGCTCGATGGGGCCGGCGATACGCCGTTGTTCCGCCGCCAGCGCGGCCTGAATTTCGGCCTCGCTCTTGCCCGCCGACTGCCACTGGGTGATCAACTCGGTTTGCCGGGCCTCGGGTAATCTGGCGGCCAGCGCCGCGGCGACCTCGGCCTTCACCTCCGGCAGGCCGGGGACGATTTGCGGAACCTGCTGGATGGCCCCGAAGGCGGCGGCAAAGCTGCACGTGATCATCAGAGTGGTGAGGATGGTCGTCCGCCGCAGGTGCGGCGAAAACAGCGCGACGAGGCTCGGCCGCTGCAGAGTGCCGGCTTCCCGTCGCTGCCGCCAGGCCGGGGATTCAGGGAGCAGGGGACGGATCAGGAGCAGCGGGATGGCCGGAATCAGCCCGGACATCAGGGTATAACGCCACTCGGCATGGGGATTGTCGATCTGCCCGAGAAAACTGAGGAATTCAGGGATCTGGATGGCCGGCAACGCCAAGGCGGGCAGTTGAATCCCGAAAAACAGCGGGGCCGGCTGGTGGATAACCCAGGCCGCCAGGATGCCATTGACCAGGGCGACCATCAGTCCCCCAACCGAGGAGAACGCTTGCGTGAATCCCAGAACGCCCTCCCGCTGGCGATGATTCGGGAACAGCTCGGCCAGCCAGGCCACCGCCGCCACAAACTCGACGCAGACGCCGACAAAGACCAGTACCCGGCATGTCAGCAGCATGGGCAAACTGGTCGAGAAGCCAGCGGCAAACGCAGCGCCGGCATACAGCAGGATGCTCCAGGTCAGAATGCGCCGCCGACCGAGCCGATCCGTGAGATAACCGCCTGCCAGGCCGAACAGTCCGCCAACCAGGGCTGGTACATAGAACAGTAGACTGAACCACAGGGTGAATTCCGGCGAACCGGGGCGGAATCCGCCAAGTTCGATCAGGGCCGGCCGCACGATCAGCGGCAGCATCAGCAATTCGTAGATGTCGAACGCAAAACCGATGGCGGCGATGGCGCAAACCAGCCACTGGGTCGGCGTCAGGCGGGGCGATGCCGGGTGATTGCTGGACACCGTTATCCACCTCGCCTGGCTGACTCCGGGCGCAAATCACTTGACTGGTGGGGTCAGCATGGCGCTACGAATCGCCGTCGCCTGGGCGTATACGGAGTCGCGGGCCTGGCGCAACGCCTCAGGGGTTTTGTCCCCGGCGGTGCGGCGGGCGATGATTTCCTTGATCAAGGCCATTTTTTTGACCGGCTTGCCCTCGACCTGCAGGGTCTCATCTGCACGGCCCGCGGCCTCAAACAGGCTGACCAGCGTCTGCATCCATTCGGTGATGCCGATATCGGGTTTGGCCACGGCCTTCAACATCTGGCTCTCGCCCGGCAGTTTGCTGCGGTAGAACTGCCCCATCAGATAACCGGTCTGGATGGTCGCCCCATACAACGAATCAATGAGATATTCGGCGCTTTTCGGATGCGCCATCAAAGGCGGGATATCCTTCAGGTAATCCGCCGCCAGTTGATCGATCAACGATTTGATGTCCACCGATTCGGGGGCGGCGGCGGCCTTTTTCAGCGTAGTGAAAAAGTTGCCGCTCAGATCGGCGTAGGAGCGGAGATTGAGTTTGTCGTTAATCGCTTCAATCGTCTGCACCGATTCAGCGACGGCCTGTTTTTGCAGGAACGTGGCTGCATACAGGGCATCAACCAGTTTCACGCCGGCGTAAAAACGCAAACCTGGCTCGTCAAGCTGGTTGACCAGATCGTTGGGCGCCAGCAGCGAAGGTTGCCAGGTCAACCCCTGTTCCTGAAGGCGCCGCAGCAAATCAAATCGGTTGTGAATCTTGTCTTTCACCAGCAGGCGCTCGACCTCGGCGGCGATCTGTTCAAGCGGTTTGACCGGGGTCTGCGCCGGGGGATTATCAGCGGCATGGGCGCACACGATCAGCAGCAGTAATGACAGCGGCCACAGGAAAAATTTTTTCATGGCGAACTCCAGAGGGAAATGGATGAAGATCAACATCGTACCTTATGACGACCGGTGCCAGTAACGCCGGCCCAGGCGCTGCTGGATGGCGCTGATGCCTGACAGGGCCAGCGGCAGCAGACGCATGCCCAAGGCCAGATAAAGCAGCAGGGTCAGCAGCAGAATAGCCGCCAGATTAAACCAATAGGTGGATATCCGGTGATTGCCGAGCTGTTTATCACCGGCAAGAAAGTGTGCTCCGCCCCAGGACGACTCCGGCATTCGATAAACCGGCAGGGTTCTGCGATACAACCCCTCGACCCCCTCGCCCACCGGCTCCAGTTCCTGCAGATTCAGCACCTGGCGCTGAATCGCCTGGTTGGTGAAGGTTTTCTGCAGTGACTCCAGTTCGGCGCGCCCCAGTTCCCGTTCGAGCCGCACGAGAATGGCGCCCCGCTCGTCTGCGGCGGCGCGCCGTTGCGCAAAAATCGCCTGGCGGACCGTGGTCAGATAGTGATCGAGACGCGCCGCCGTGGCCGGATTGAACTGCTGGATATCGAGATCAGCCGGGCCAAGTCCCGCCGCCAGTCCCGTTTGTTGTTCCAGCCGGGCCAGCTCGCGGGCGAGTATCCTCAGCCGGGCGCGCTGCTGATCCGCCGGAACGCCCTGGTCGCGCAACAGCGTGATCGACTGGACCCGACTCTTGAGTTCGGGGAGGTAATAGTCGAGATCGTCTTCCGCCAGACGGACCCGTGCGTCCACCTCCACCAGATGCCGCATATACGGATTGTTGCGGTATTGCTCGACCACCAGCGCCTCATAGCCCCAGCGGGACGGCAGCAGATTGGCGTAACCGGGTACCTCGCGCCGGCTGGACCAGGTCGGGATCAAATCGTCGTAAGTGATAATGACCCCGCTGAGCAGCATCTGCGGGACGAGCAGCAAGGGAATGAGGATGTAGATGGCGACCGCTGAACGCAAGGCCGCGGAAATATTCAGGCCCAGTACGCTGGCGGCGAAGGCGCAGGCGAACAGGATCAACCAGCTCTGCAGAAACAGCGCCGGGATCTCCAGTATGGGGATCGCTACGCTCAGAAACAGCGCCATCTGCAGACCGGTCGCCAGCGCCAGATACAGCACCTTGGAATGGATATAGCTCCACCAGCTCAGATGCAGAAAACGCTCGCGCTGCAGAATCCGGGCGTCGCGACAAATCTCCTCCGCACTGATGCTGAGACCCAGAAACAGGGCCACCACCACGCTCATGAACAGGAAGGTCGGAAGGTTATGGTTATCGTGGAAGCTGTAGGGCGCGTCCACCGGCCCGCGCGCGAGCAGGCTCAGCACCAGACCCAGCAGCGGCGGCTCCAGCAGGGCGATCGCCAGGTAGGTCTTGTTAGCCAGCCGGGCGCGCAGATCGCGGGAGAAAAAGAGCCGCAACTGACCCCAGGACGTGGGGGTATGCAAAGCGGGTTCGGGCAGCGGGAGTTCCGCCGGCGGCAGGCGCGGGGCCGGACGCTCCGCTTCATACTCCCGGCGCCACTGGCTCCAGGTCTGCGGAGGCGTCTTGCGCTCGTCAGTGGGATTGCCCGCCGCATCGAGCAGGCGCGCTTCGATGATGTCGAACAATTGTTCCGGATTCAGACTGCCGCAGACCGGACATACGGCCTCCTGGGCGCCGGCCCAGCCACCACGGGAACGGAAATAAGCCACTGCCTCCAGGGGTGAGCCGGAGAAAATCAGCCAACCGCCCTGGTCCAGCACCCAGAGTGCGTCAAACAGACGGAAAATCTTTGACGACGGCTGATGGATGACGACAAAAACCAGTCTGCCGTGGGCGGTCTGCTGTTTGAGCAGGCTCATGACCAGCTCGGAGTCAGCCGAAGAGAGGCCGGACGTCGGCTCATCGACGAACAGGACGGTGGGTTCGCGGATCAGCTCGAGCGCGATGTTCAGGCGCTTGCGCTGGCCGCCGCTGATGCTCTTGTCGAGGGGCGAACCCACCTTGAGGCCGGCGATACTCGCCTGGCCGAGTTCGCTCAACAGGCCGTGCACTCGCCGGATGATGTCCGCTTCGGGAAGATGCGCGAGGCATAGTCGGGCGGCATAGTAGAGGTTGTCGAACACCGTCAGGTCTTCGAACAGCAAATCGTCCTGTGGAACAAAACCGAAGACGCCCCGAGTCACCCCCGGCTCGGCCTGCACATCGCGCCCGTTGAGCCACAGTTGGCCCGAGGCCGGCGAAATCGCGCCGCTCAGGAGGCTCAGCAGCGTGGATTTCCCGGCTCCGCTGCCCCCCATGATCGCGACCAGCCGGCCATCGCGTTCCTGGAACGAAAGATCGTGCAGACCGTTCGCGCTGCCGGGAAAACAGAATTCCAGCCGTTCCCCGCTGAGGACGACGCGCGGGGCCGCCGGCGCCGCGCCGGTGAACGCGGCGACAATCTGGACATAATGCAGCTCATTACCCCACTGATCGCGCAACACGTGACCGGGACGCAGTGGATGGCAGCTACCGGGATGCAGGATGCGTCCCTCCAGATAGATCGGCTCGGCGCCGACCGGCGCGATCAGCAGGAATCCGGCGTCGGCCAGGCGCAGCGCCGCCAGCGGCGCCCGAAACGACTCATCGGTTCCGCCGCCCAGCCGACGGCAGTGGTTGCTCAACCGGGTGCACGCCAGCGGATCGGCGATGAAGCACAGCACCTCCTCCAGGCTGGACAGCGGGACACCCAGGGTATGGCCGATCAGGAGCGCAATCCGCCGTGGTCGTTCGTCCGCCGGCAGATTGGCGGCCAATTCCAGGAAACGCAGCAGGGCCGCCTGGCGCTCGTAGCCGTGCAGCAGGGTTTTCAAGCGTTCCGTCATGCGGGCGGCCTGCTCCAGAATCACCGTCTCCCCGGTTACAGCGTGCAGTTCGCTGAGTTCGTCAAAGATGCCGATGTAGATATCAACATCGACCAGGCCGACCGACTCATGGAGATAGGCAAACACCCGCTGCCGGGCCACGCCCCGCGCCGCATCTTTCAGCCCTGCGGCCTGCAAGGCGAAGAGATGCAACACTGCATTGAGCAGGCGTTCTTCGATCACAATGATTTTTGTGCTTTTTCGTGCTTTTTCGTGGCTTTCGTGGACCCGGTTCTTTGCCGGTCAATCCAGTTGACCATGACAATGCTTGTACTTCTTGCCGGAGCCGCAGGGGCAGGGTTCGTTGCGCCCGATCTTGCGGCCTTCGCGCACAAAAGGAACGTGGGGCGTTTCTTCCGGTGGCTGGCGCGGTTCGCCCCCTTCCTCTTCGGCTTGGCCTTCGGCCAGCGCCGGCGCTTCGGCGTGGACGAAGTGCAACGCGGCGGGCGCGGGCCGACGCGGCTCGGGGATTGGCGCGGGTTCGGTCTGGAATTGCGCCCGGACCAGGAAGCCGACCGCTTCCTGATGGATGCGCTGTACCAGCGCCTGGAACATCTCGAACGCTTCGCGCTTGTATTCCTGCTTGGGATTCTTCTGGGCGTAGCCGCGTAGATGAATGCCCTGGCGCAGATAGTCCATCGCCGCCAGATGCTCGCGCCAGTGGGTGTCGAGCACTTGCAGCAGCACCGCCTTCTCGAACTGCCGCATCCACGGGGTGCCCACCTGGGCTTCCTTGGCGGCGTAGACCTGCTCCAGTTCAGCGTGAATCCGCT
>CALMNY010000291.1 GCA_937872125.1 uncultured Candidatus Competibacteraceae bacterium
TGGCGCGGCGCCAGCGGATCGTCCTGCCGTGGCATCTGCAGGTGCCAGCCGCGTTCTTGCAGGTTGTGCAGGACTTCCGCCGTGTCTTCCTGCGCCAGTCGGCGCTCCGGGGACAGGTCCAGGTCCATGACGTGAACCGGCTGGCCGATGAGTCTCAGCAGGGTTTCGGGGATACGGGAAAAATCATCCCTGGTGGCCAGGTAGAGATAAGTATCCTGTTTCCTAAGGCTTTTATAGATCGCGCACTGCATCGGCATCTCCAGGCGGAAGGTTCCAGCGACTAGGGTATAATGCGGGCCTGACCAAGGCTAACGGCATCATGCCCCATGACTAATATCAACGAACTATTGCAAGGCTTCCTGCGCTTTCGCGTCAAGAGCTTTGAGCCAAACCGGGAGCTGTTCAACCGGCTGGCGATGAAGGGGCAAACGCCGCGCACCCTGCTGATCGGTTGTAGCGATTCCCGGGTAGACCCCGCCATCCTGACTGACTCCGCGCCCGGCGATCTGTTCGTGATACGCAACGTCGCCAACCTGATCCCGCCTTATGAGACCGGCGGCCGCTATCATGGCACCAGCGCCGCCGTGGAATTCGCCGTCTGCAACCTCAAGGTGGACAATATTGTCGTGCTCGGTCATTCGCATTGCGGCGGCATCACCGCCCTGTTGGACGGCTACGGCGAAAACGATGAAGGCGAAGGCTATATCGCGCCCTGGATGCGCATCGCCGCGCCCGCCCGCGACGAGGTATTGCGGCGCTGGCCGGACGCCAGCCGCGAGTTCAAGCAGCGGGCCTGCGAACGCGCTGGCGTGCGCGTCTCGCTGACCAATCTGATGACTTTTCCATTCATACGCCAGCGGGTCGAGGCAGGTTCCCTGAACTTGTATGGCTGGTACTACGATCTGGAAAACGGCGAGCTGATGCAGTATGACCCCGACAAGGACCGGTTCTACGATCTGTACTTCGGCCCGGCGCCGGTGAACGCTGCCTGAGCGTCAGCCCTGGTATTCGCAATTCTGGCCAATCCCCCATTCGACGTAACGGACCTCCCCATGAACCCGACACCCGCTCTCCCCATCCGCCGCGCCCTGCTCAGCGTTTCCGACAAGACCGGCATCGTGGATTTCGCCCGCGCCCTGGCCGAACGGGGCGTGGAAATCCTGTCCACCGGCGGCACCGCCAGGCTGCTGGCCGAAAGCGGCCTTGCCGTCATCGAAGTCGCCGATTACACCGGGTTCCCGGAAATGATGGACGGCCGGCTTAAAACCCTGCATCCGAAAATTCACGGCGGGCTGCTGGGCCGGCGCGGCGAGGACGACGCAGCGATGGTCGAACACGGCATTCCGCCGATAGACCTGCTGGTGGTGAACCTTTATCCGTTCGAGGCGACGGTCGCCAAGCCCGACTGCGCCCTGGCCGACGCGATTGAAAACATAGACATCGGCGGGCCGGCCATGCTGCGGGCGGCGGCCAAGAATCACGCGGCGGTCACGGTGATCACGGACGCCAGCGACTACGGGCGGGTGCTGAACGAAATGCAGGCCAATCAGGGCGCGGTCAGCGCCGCTACCCGTTTCGATCTGGCGGTCAAGGTGTTCGAGCACACCGCCCGTTACGATGGCGCGATTGCCAATTATCTCGGTTCGATTCAAGCTGATCGCGGGCGCGACCCGTTCCCGCGCACGTACAACATACAGTTCCACAAGGCGCAGGCCATGCGTTACGGCGAGAATCCGCATCAGGGCGCGGCGTTTTACGTCGAATTGAAGCCGGCGGAAGCCTGCATCGCCACCGCCCGGCAATGCCAGGGCAAGGAACTGTCCTACAACAACGTCGCCGACACCGACGCTGCGCTGGAGTGCGTCAAGGGCTTCGTCGCGCCGGCCTGCGTTATCGTCAAGCACGCCAATCCCTGCGGCGTGGCGCTGGGCGCGACCATCCTCGACGCCTACGACCGCGCCTATAAAACCGACCCGACCTCGGCCTTTGGCGGCATCATCGCTCTCAACCGGCCGCTGGACGCCACGACCGCCAAAGCGATTGTAGACCGGCAATTCGTCGAGGTGATCATCGCGCCGGAGGTGACGCCGGAGGCGCTGGCGATCACCGCCAGCAAGCAGAACGTGCGGGTGCTGGCCTGCGGCCACTGGGGCAGCGCGCGGACGCCGGGCTGGGACTACAAACGAGTCACCGGCGGTCTGCTGGTGCAGGACCGCGATTTGGGCCAGGCAGCGCTGTCGGACCTGAAGGTCGTCACCAAGCGCCAGCCCAGCGACGCGGAGGTGGTCGACCTGCTGTTCGCGTGGCAGGTGGTGAAGTTCGTCAAGTCCAACGCCATCGTCTACGGCAAGGACGGCATGATTCTCGGCGTCGGCGCGGGGCAGATGAGCCGGGTCTTCTCGGCGCACATCGCCGCGATGAAAGCCCGGGAGGAAAAGCTGGACCTGAAAGGGGCGGCGATGGCGTCCGATGCCTTCTTCCCATTCCGCGACGGCATTGATCTGGCTGCCGAATACGGCATTACCGCCGTCATCGAGCCGGGCGGCTCCATGCGCGACGCCGAGGTGATCGCTGCCGCCGACGAGCACAACATGACGATGGTGTTTACCGGGATGCGGCATTTCCGGCACTAAATACTGCTCCCCTCTCCCACTGGGAGAGGGGTTGAGGGTGAGGGTTATTTTATGAACATCCTGATCGTCGGCGGCGGTGGCCGCGAACACGCCCTGGCCTGGAAGGTCGCGCAATCCAGCCGGGTCAGCAACGTCTACGTCGCGCCGGGCAACGCCGGCACGGCGCGCGAACCCAAGGTCACCAACATCGCCATCACGGCGGATGATCCACCCGACCTGCTCAAGTTCGCTCAGGGCCATCACGTGGACCTGACCATCATCGGGCCGGAAGTGCCGCTGGTGCTGGGCATTACCGACCGGTTCGCCAGCGCCGGCCTGCGTTGTTTCGGGCCGAGCAAGGCGGCGGCGCAACTGGAAGGCTCCAAGGCCTTCGCCAAGGATTTCCTGGCCCGTCACCACATTCCCACCGCCCGCTACCAGAGTTTCACGGATCCCGACGCAGCGGAAACCTACATTCGGGAAATGGGCGCTCCCGTGGTGGTCAAGGCCGATGGCTTGGCGGCAGGCAAGGGCGTGATTCTGGCCCAGAGCGAGGAAGAAGCCATCGCCGCCGCTCGGGGAATGCTGAGCGGCGCGGATTTCGGCGCGGCGGGCCATCGCGTCGTCGTCGAGGAATATCTGGTCGGCGAGGAGGCCAGCTTCATCGTCATGACCGACGGCGAGCACATCCTGCCGTTCGCCTCCTCGCAGGATCACAAGGCCCGCGATAACGGCGACCGGGGACCGAACACCGGCGGCATGGGCGCCTATTCGCCCGCGCCGGTGATCACGCCGGAACTGCATGACCGCATCATGGCCGAGATTATCGAGCCGACGGTGCGCGGCATGGCGGCGGAAGGTTGTCGCTACGTCGGCTTCCTGTACGCCGGCGTGATGATTACCGCCGACGGTCCCAAGGTGCTGGAATATAACTGCCGGCTGGGCGATCCTGAAACTCAGCCCCTGATCATGCGCCTGCGCTCCGATCTGGTGGAATTGTGCAAGGCGGCGCTGGACGGACGGTTGCATGAGGTCCAGGCGGACTGGGACCCGCGCGCTGCGCTGGGGGTGGTGATGACTGCCGGCGGCTATCCGGGCCGCTACCGGCAGGGCGATGTCATCGCGGGCCTGCCGCCGCACGACGAGGAACTGGGCGACGACGTGAAGCTGTTCCACGCCGGAACGCAGGAAGCCAAAGACGGTCATATTGTGACCCACGGCGGGCGGGTGCTGTGCGCCACCGCGCTGGGCAGCACGGTCGCGGAGGCCCAGAATCTGGCCTATAACCTCGTCAAACGAGTGCGCTGGGACGGTGTCCATTACCGCACCGACATCGGTTATCGGGCCATCGCGCGGGAACGAGGTGAGTAGAATCCAGGGGATGGGCCGTGAGCAGAGTTTTCGCTATCGCTGCAATTGGCGCGAACGGGTATGTGCGTAGCCGCGATCATTGCCCGCCCCATGTGCATATCACTCATAGAGGCGAAGGTTGGGAAGCGCGTTTGGCATTTTCCTTCCTTGATGGAGCGATTCACCTGGTGGATGTGACGCCACTGGCCCGCGCCCCGCGATTGGCGGTTCTCAACATGGCGGCTTCGGCAGTCGCAGCGGCGCTGCCCGCATGTCGAGCCGCGTGGTGGGATATTCAGGGAACAACCTGTCTTGATGGGCAATGGGTGAAAATCGCGGAGGATCATACCTGTCTGCCAGCCCATCGGATGGAAGTTGGAGCCTTGCAGATTGATCATTCCCACTATGATGTCCAGCGAGCAAGTGTGATGGCGTTCTTCAAGAACCAGGCTGAATCGCGATCCTGGAGACTGACATGACCAACCTCATTTCCGAAGCTGATTATTTGAAAGCATTGCAATCCGGCCATCGGCGGTCCTTTCGGGAACTCCGCGCCGTAGCGGTTGCTTATAACCCGGATCAGGATACAGTCGATATCATCATGGCGGACGGTTGGCGCATCCAGATCGACCGGGCGAAAATCGCGGAACTCGCGATGCTGCCGCCATCTGCTCTGGAAAATTTGTCCTTGTCGCCCGCTGGGGTGGCTATCGAACTGGATGCCGAGGATGTGCATATCAGTCTTGAGGGGCTATTGGCGACCATCATTCCCGTTAAGGCGCTAGCGCGCCGCGCTCCGGCAATGAAACCGGTACGGAAAGCGTTTGCGGATTAGTTCGCGTACTCCCGCCAACAGGGCCATCCACATTAAATTTCCTCCAAAGGTTTACTGACCTCATGGCTGTTTCTACTTCATCTTCCACCTCCAAACCCCTGGAACTGGTCTGTCCCGCCGGTAACCTGCCTTCGCTGAAGACCGCCGTGGATCATGGGGCCGATTCGGTTTACATCGGCTTCCGCGACGACACCAACGCCCGGCACTTTCCCGGCCTGAATTTCGACGCCAAAACGGCGGCTCAGGGCGTGCAGTACGCTCACGCCAGGAATCGGCGGGTGTTCGTCGCGCTCAACACCTTCCCGCAACCGGCCGGTTGGGAACGCTGGCAGCGGGCCGTGGATCAGGCGGCAGAACTCGGCGTGGACGCGGTGATCGCCGCCGACATCAGCGTGCTGGATTACGCTCGCCGCCGGCATCCCAACCTGCCGCTGCATCTGTCGGTGCAAGGTTCCGCCACCAATTATGAATCCATCCGGTTTTATCACGAGCATTTCGGGATTCGCCGGGTGGTGCTGCCGCGCGTCCTGTCGTTGCCGCAAGTGAAGCATGTGGTGGAAAACAGCCCGGTGGATCTGGAAGTCTTCGGCTTCGGCGGACTGTGCATCATGGTGGAGGGGCGCTGCCTGCTGTCGTCCTACGTCACTGGCGAATCGCCCAACATGTGCGGGGTCTGTTCGCCGGCCAAGGCGGTGCGCTGGGAGGAAACCCCGCAGGGCCTGGAAACCCGGCTGGGCGGGCTGCTGCTCGACCGCCGCGCGCCGGGCGAACCGGCCGGCTATCCAACCCTGTGCAAGGGACGGTTCACGGTGGCCGATCAGACCTATTACGCCATCGAGGAGCCGACCAGCCTCAATACCCTGGAACTGCTGCCGGAGTTGCAGGAAATCGGCATCGCGGCGATCAAGATCGAAGGCCGCCAGCGCAGCCCGGCCTACGTGACGCAGGTCACCAAGGTCTGGCGGGCCGCGATTGACGCCTGCTGGCGCAATCCGGCGGCTTATGCCCCGAAACCGGAATGGCAGCGGGAACTGGGCAAGGTGTCGGAAGGCCACCAGACCA
>CALMNY010000292.1 GCA_937872125.1 uncultured Candidatus Competibacteraceae bacterium
CCCGGCTGGACGATTGCGACCTGTGCGCCCGCTATTGCCGGGTGAACCGGCGGCAAACGCTCAAGGGCGTGGTGTGCCGCACCGGCGAACGGGCGGTGGTGCATGGCTGTTGCCCCCATCATGGCGAAGAGAATCCGCTGCGCGGCTGGGCCGGTTCGGGGACGATCTTTTTCTCCTGGTGCAACCTGCGCTGCGTGTTCTGCCAGAACTGGGAAATCAGCCAGCAGGGCGAGGGTCAGGAAATCACGCCGGAAGCCCTGGCCCGGATGATGCTCGACCTGCAACGGCACGGCTGCCACAACATCAACCTGGTGACCCCCAGCCACGTCGTGCCGCAAATTCTGGCGGCCATCCTGCTCGCCGCCCGGTGGGGCTTGCGCTTGCCGCTGGTTTACAACACCGGCGGCTACGACAGCCCGGAGGCGCTGGCGTTGCTGGATGGCGTGGTGGACATCTACATGCCGGATATGAAGTACGGCGATTCGCAAACCGCCCACCGCTATTCGCACGTGCGCAACTACTGGGAAGTCAACCAGGCAGCGGTGCGCGAAATGCACCGGCAGGTCGGGGATTTAACGCTGGACGAGCACGGACTGGCGCGGCGCGGCTTGCTGGTGCGCCATCTGGTGTTGCCGGGCGATCTGGCGAACACCGAAACCGTGCTGGCGTTCCTGGCGCGGGAGATTTCCACCGACACCTGGTTGAACCTGATGGATCAGTATCATCCCTGCTATAAGTCTGGCGACTATCCGCCGCTCGACCGTCCGCTCGCGCGGGAGGAATACGAACAGGCGCTGCGGCTGGCGGAGAAATACGGATTGCGGCGGCTCGACCAGCGGCGGCGCTGGCGGGAGTGGGGTCGAGGATCAGGCTGAACGCCGTCATGGGCGACGGACCGAAAACGCTGGAATTCCATCACGCCGCTCAAATGTATTAAAATTGCTGCAATTTCCTTGGCGCCTGTCCATCCGGGAGGTCAGGTATGGTTGAACTCGCTGACAAAGATACTTGCACCGGTTGTGGCTGAGGCGCAATGGACGCTACCGCCCGAAGCTTGGCCGAAAATCGAATGTCTGGTGGCCGAGAACGATGAGCCGGTGGACAGACAGCGTCTTCTCGGAAAAACAGATTATGCCCTTAAAACACTGTAGCGCCGGAAAAGCTCTGCTGGCAAAGGCACAGCTAATCTCCATGTGATTGACATCGGTTTACTACTTTCAGCTTTTTCCAGTATAACCGGCCCCAAAGCAACAAATGCATTATCACGGGTTTCCCGCACAAATAACTGGAACCGCCAGCCATTAGTAGAGCTTTCCAGATAGCGTAGCCCTGCCTTGGTTTCAGGACCCGCGCTATTTTGGGTTTGCCAATGAAATCGCTCTGGACTGATCGCGTAATCGTGGTAGGCCACTGCACTATGAAATCCCTCACGCTTATCCAGGGTGACGAAGAGCAACTCGATGCGCTGGTTCTGGAGAGGCAATACCCCTTCTCGCTGTGAGGGCCGCCGTTTTGCATCGTGATAACCAACCGCCGTGAGAATTTCTCGCCGGCTATAAGAAGCATATAGGGTCAATGGCCAATCTGTTGATACACCAGGCAACGGCCGAGGATCGAGGTCGCTGGCTTCATCCAAATAGGTTGCGAGTTCGCCTAATTCCTCAAGCATTACTGGGTTGGCGTCGAGTTGCGCTAGCAGAGTAGGGCCATCGAGTAGCGTCTGACCGGTGCCGTGAAGCTGATAGGCCAACATCTGTACCCGCTTACAGTCCGCGTCATCCAAATGTGGCCAGAGAGTAGCGCCCTGCTTCGCTACACGCTGCCAAAGATTCAAACAGGTGGGATCAGTGGTATTCAGAAGGTCCGCGTAGCGTCGCCCCAGCCAGAGTTCATCAGGACCTTCAGTGCGTGTTTCCAATCCAACGGCCCGGCGTAGTGCCATCCAACCGCTGGGAGATTGTTTACGGTACAGGTCACCAATTTCCAGGCCTTGATCGCGGATGAATTCTGCTAACCGGATGTTGCGAGTACTGCGCAGAATGACATAAGCAGATAGTTCAGCCCGCAAACGCGGCCAAGTTTTTTGTGTGACTTGTCGCAGACTGGCTAAAACCCGCTCCCGGCTGACACGATCCAGATAGAGATGGCAACCGGGTGGCAATTGACTAAAGCCCTGTTCAACGGCTTTGATGAGATGGAATCGGGATAAGCCGGTTAGAATTTGATAAAGGCGGTCAAAACGAAAATCCTCCCGATGGCGACCCACGAAGTCGAGAATCAGACAACTCGTCTTGCCGAAGAATAGGCGTAGGCCCCGCCCTAGTTGCTGTTGGTACAGCACCGGACTCTGGGTCGGGCGCAATAACAGTAGGGTATCCACTTCAGGAATATCGATACCCTCGTTATAGAGGTCGCAGATGCACAACACATTGATTTCACGTGCTGCCAGCCTACGAGGTGCATCACGCCGGATTTCAATGGGAGTTTGCCCGGTGACCGCCAAAGCGGGAATACCGGCGGCCTGGAAACAATCAGCCATAAACTCAGCATGACGAATGCTGACGCAGAAGGCTAATACTCGTGCTTGCCGCCAGTCGGTAGACAGCCGCTTAAACTCATCAATCGCCCGAAAGGCACGGACAGAGTCAGCCCCTATCAGTTTGTCCAAAGTCGCAGTTTCTCCGCTTTGACCCCACGGAACCGTGCGTAGATCGGTGTCGTCTCCGATACCGTAATACTCGAAAGGAACAAGCAATTGTTGTTCAAGCGCGTCCCAGAGGCGAAGCTCAACAGCAGGCCCACCATCGGGACGTGTATCAAAATAGTCCAGAATGGGTTTACCATCGGTGCGTTCCGGGGTCGCAGTCAGGCCCAGCAGTACGTTCGGCTTCACGGTGCGCGCAAAGGTGTCAAAACTTACCGCAGGGAGATGATGACATTCATCAATCACCACCGTATACCAATAGTCCGTACCGAGTTGGTTGAGCAGTCCACGACTGAGCACGCTGGCGATGGTCGCAAACAGATGCTCAAAGCGACTTGGCTCGGAACCGTCAGCCAGCAATTCGCCGAAATCAGCTTGCCGCAATACCTGCCTATAGGTATCGCGGGCTTGGATTAACAACTCAACCCGGTGGGCTACAAACAGTAATTTGGGCCGCCCACCCGTCTCTTCACACAGGCGGCGATAGTCAAAGGCCGCTACTACCGTCTTACCCGTACCAGTAGCCGCGACAACAAGATTTCTGCGCCGGCCATGACGACGCTCATGCGCCAGCCGATCTAGCATGATTTTTTGATAATTCTTGGGTTCCAAACCGAACCAGGTTAGCGCTCCCGGCAATACATTGCCACTCTCTGTTTTCAGAGCGGCCCGTAATTGTTGTACTTGCTTCTCGTCGCGTGGATCGAAAGGCTGGAATTCAGGATCGTTCCACAAAGTCTCAAAATGCGCGGCCGCTGCAATGTACAGCGGGCTTTGACCCGCTTCAGTAAATTTGACAGTCCACTCCAAACCGCCCATTAAAGCTGCTGCTGACAGATTGGCACTTCCGACATAGGCGCTACCAAAGCCGGTTAGGCGGTGGAAAATCCATGCCTTGGCGTGTAATCGGGTGCGTCGCCCATCCAGTGAAACTCGTATCTCAACCCCTGGTAGCTTGCCGAGTGCTTCTAAAGCGCGTACTTCAGTGGCACCGGTATAGGTGGTGGTTAAAATGCGCAACCGGGTTTTCGCCTGTCCCTTGGCACCAACCGTTGTTGCCATTTCCAGAACATCCCAGAGTTTACGGATACCGCTCCACGTGATGAAACTGACTAAAACATCCACTTGATCGGCAGCAGCCAACTCACGGCGGAGTTCTGTCATCAATGCGGGATCACCACGTCCTGCGGTAAATAGCCATGGTTCACTTAAGCCGGTTATTGGTGTTTGTGGCGTAGGGCCGTGCCGATGGACAGCCCGTAAAACGCGCAATGGCGATAGCCAGTTTGGCGGGAGCGCCTGGGGCTGCGCATGGCGTAAAGTAATCAATAGGCTGTTAATTAATGCTAATTCAGTTTGCTCGCTCTCAACGTCACTCTCAATAGACAAGTCATCTAATAAATCAGCTAAATAGCGAGCCAGTTCTGCCGATAGGCGTCGCCGCCGTTCACTTCCAGTTAGGGGTTCTGTTTGGGCAAAACCTGCTGAAACTAGGTGTTGCACCGCATCAAGGGCAGTCTGATCAATTAGGCGGTCGTACAATCCATCGGGAAAGTTGTGGACAGGAAAAGCATCCTTATTACTCATATAGAGGCACCATCAAACGAGATCGTTTTCGGTTCTGGAATACGGGGACGAGCAGCCAGATGATGATAACCCCCCCGGATGGGGAGCGCGGCGAACAGTCCGTGGTGCGGCATTCAGAATTTTTCCTCTGCATCCGGGTGGCAGCTCGTCAGAAACGCCATCATGCCGGTCGCGTTCCGGCTCAGGTAGAACCGCACCCTCTTTTCATTGAATTCCTGCGCGCGGGCTGCCGGTACGCTGATCGCATCGATGCCATTCGCCATTAAGACGCCATTCATCATAAAGCGGGATGTGCGTTTATTGCCGTCGAAAAAGAACAGTTGCAAGGCGCCGAACATAAAGAACGCCAGCGCCTGCTCGAAGGGAGCCGGCGTGTGGATCACCAGCGCGTTGATGCCCCGCTCAAAGCAGTCGCGGAGATTTTGACCGCCCGGCTGAGTCGGCGGCGGCGTATAGCGACCGTACTCCCCCAGGCTGACATCCGGCGTCCAGCGGGTTTCCTCGCCCTCTCCCCGGAAATGCCCCCATTCCAGAGCTTCGTTGCGCGCCACTTTGCCGTGCAACTCGCAAAATATCGTTTTGTCGAGCGCGAACCGCCCCGTCCTGACCAGCTTCAGCAGCAATCTGGCGCTCTCCGCCAGATTCAGAATCTGGTCCTGATCGGAGAGCTTCCGGCCGCCGACCGTAATGCCATCCAGCAGGGTCTGCACCTCGGGATAGGTAAACGGGTTGCCTTCGAGGACGCCGGCATCCCAGACGAATTCAGGCAACATCCGTTGAAAACGGAAACAGGCCCGCTCCAGAGTATGGGTCGGAACCCGGCTGGGAATCGCGGCGCGATCCCAGCAAAAACCCAGTTGCTCAAACAGATCCATGACAACCTTCCACGCCGTTGATTTGGCAAAGTGTAGTCGCAAAGGCAGCAGTCAAATAACAGACGGGTAATTATGGAACGGGGACCGGCCGGGGTAGTCTCTGGTTTAATCCCACTCATTCCCATTCAACGCCCCTGGATGCCCATGCCCGCCGCCACCCCCCTGTTTTCCTACCGTAAATACTGGGCTGCCCGCTTCGGCGTCGCGCCGTTCCTGCCGATGTCCCGCGCCGAAATGGACGCGCTCGGCTGGGATTCCTGCGACATCATTCTCGTCACCGGCGACGCCTACGTGGATCATCCCAGCTTCGGCATGGCGATCATGGGTCGCCTGCTGGAAGCGCAAGGTTTCCGGGTTGGCATCATCGCCCAGCCCGAGTGGACTTCCGCCGAACCCTTCCGGGCGCTGGGCCGACCGAATCTGTTCTTCGGAGTCACGGCGGGTAACATGGATTCCATGGTCAACCGCTACACGTCCGACCGGCGGCTGCGCCACAACGACGCTTACACCCCCAACGACGAGGGCGGCAAGCGGCCCGACCGGGCGGTGATCGTCTACAGCCAGCGTTGTCGCGAAGCGTATCCCGCAACGCCCATCGTCATCGGCGGCATCGAGGCCAGCCTGCGCCGCATCGCCCATTACGATTACTGGTC
>CALMNY010000293.1 GCA_937872125.1 uncultured Candidatus Competibacteraceae bacterium
CGCTCGCGCCAGGGACTCACCATCGAGATTCACAACACCGACGCCGAGGGCCGGCTGATTCTCTGTGATGCGCTGGCGGAAGCGGGGAGCGAACCACCGGCGGTCCTGCTGGATTTCGCCACGCTGACCGGCGCGGCGCGGGTGGCGCTGGGAACCGAGGTGCCGGCGCTATTTTGCAACGACGAGACGCTGGCGGCGGGCCTGCTGGCGGCGGCGGAGCGGGAACAGGACCCGTTCTGGCGACTGCCGCTGCATCAGCCTTACCGCGAGATGCTGGATAGCAAGATCGCCAACATCGCCAATGCTTCGGAATCGTCCTATGCCGGGGCGATTACGGCGGCGTTGTTTCTGAAAGAATTTGTGCCCGCCGGGATTCCGTGGGCGCATTTCGATCTGATGGCCTGGAATTTGAAAACCCAGCCGGGGCGGCCGGAAGGCGGTGAGGCGATGGCGTTGCGGGCGGTGTTTGGGTGGCTGGAACAGCGCTACGGCGAGGATAAGTAACCAACCCCTCACCCCCAGCCCCTCTCCCACCAGGGGAGAGGGGAGTTTGACCGCTTAAGCCACCGGGTGCCGCAACTGCGGATTCTGAACTGGCGGCTTGACCGAGTAGTCGTAGAACCCTTTATTGGTCTTACGACCCAGATAGCCGAGTTGGACCAGGCGGGTCAGGGTATGCGGCGGAGCCACGTGCGGCTGATGCATATCCTGATAGATGTTCAGCGTCATCGCTTCCACCACGTCCAGCCCGATGTAGTCGGCCAGTTCAAACGGCCCCATCGGATGCCCGGCGCCCGACTTCATCGCATGGTCAATGTCCGCGATGGTGCCGGTGCCCATTTCCAGCAGGCGGATGGCGCTGAGCATGTACGGGGTCAGCAGACGGTTGACGATGAAGCCGGTGGTATCCTGGACGATGACCGGATCCTTGCCGAGCTTCTTGCAGAACTCGTTGAGGGTGCTGATGGTGTCGTCCGACGTCTCAAAGGCGTGGATGATTTCGACCAGCTTCATCACCGGCGCCGGATTGAAGAAGTGCAGGCCGGCCACCCGAGCACGGTGCTTGCAAACCGCCATCATCGCCGTCACCGACAGTGTGGAGGTATTAGTGGTCAGCAGCGCCTGGGGCGAGACGATGCCTTCCAGCCGCCGGAACAGCGCGTTCTTGGTCTCCAGATCCTCGATGATGGACTCGATGATCAGATCACAACCAGCCACATCGGCCTCGTTGGTGGTGAACTGCAGCAGGCCGAGGGTGGCGTCCTTTTTCTCGGCGGTCATCTTGCCGCGCTCGACCATCTTGCCCAGCGACTTGTCCAGCCCCGCACGAATCTTGTCGGTCGAACCCGGCGTCGCCTTGACGGCTACCGTCGGAATACCGGCCTGTGCGCACACCTGCGCCACGCCCAAACCCATCGCGCCACAACCCATGACACCGACTTTCTTGATTTCCATCGTTTATCCCTTTTCGTTGCTCTTAAAAACTACGTTGCTGTTGACTACAGAGTTTTCGACGCTCCGAAGCGCGCCGGCTTAAACAGGATTTAGCATGAACTTCCCAACTGGCCCGGTGGATACGCCCGTTCGCACGGTGCTAACCGGAACACGCCCCGCATAGGCACCTCAACGATGCTTAAATTCCGGTGCGCGCTTGCCGGCGAACGCCTCCATGCCCTCTTTCTGGTCCTCGGTGGCGAACACCGCATGGAAGGTGCGCCGCTCGAACAACAGACCTTCGGCCAGCGTAGATTCGTAGGCGCGATTGACGCATTCCTTGGTCATCATTACCGCCGGCAATGAATAACCGGCAATGGTCTCGGCGGTCTTGACCGCTTCCTCGATCAGATTGGCGACCGGCACGATCCGGCTGACCAGGCCCGCCCGTTCGGCTTCCTCAACATCCATCATCCGCCCGGTCAGGCACAGTTCCATGGCCTTGGACTTGCCGATCAGCCGGGTCAGACGTTGTGTGCCACCCGCGCCGGGCAGAATGCCGAGCTTGATTTCTGGCTGGCCGAATTTGGCGGTGTCAGCGGCCAGAATAAAATCGCACATCATCGCCAGCTCACAGCCGCCGCCCAGCGCGTAGCCGGCCACCGCCGCGATCACCGGCTTGCGGCACTGGCTGGCTCGCTCCCAGTTACGGGTGATGAAATTGCCCTTATAAGCGTCCATGTACGAGTAGTCCTTCATCCCCTTGATATCGGCGCCCGCAGCGAACACTTTTTCGCCACCGGTCAGAACGATGGCGCGGATCGCTTCGTCCGCCTCGGCTACGTCCAGCGCCTGACTCAACTCGTTCATCAAATCATTGGACAGGGCGTTGAAAGCCTTGGGTCGGTTCAGGGTGATCAGGGCCACCGGGCCGCGAGTTTCGACCCGGATGTTCTCGTAACTCATGGGATCCTCCTTCCTAACGTGGGCTGGGGCGTTTCAATTTTGGCGGAACTGGCGGCAGCGGGCTTGCACAGAAACGCTAGGCGCACGCCGCCCGTTGGCCGAAGCGGCGGATAGTATACGTCAGGCCGGAGAAAACAGGGTAAATTGAAAGGGTTTTCAGGGGGACGCGCCCTGCTGGATTGCGGAACTTGATGTGGTTTGACCCTACGGCTAATAGCTGTCATAAATAACTATTCACTCGCGCTATCCTGCCTGACTGGATCGGCGTTCACTCTACCAATTTCACTCTCAAAGCCACCCAATGAAACGAGACCCGATCAGCCCGTATTTCGATATCAAAAAGGATGCCGAAGGTCGTGACTACATGGAGGTTTATCTGGAGGGCATCGCCCTGTTGCGGCTGGTCCTGAGCAACAAGGGCACCGCCTTTACCGAGGATGAGCGAGTCGCGCTGGGGCTGGATGGCCTGCTGCCGCCACAGGTCAACACGCTGGAGCAGCAGGTCGAGCGGGTCTATCGCGGTTTCCTGCGCGAGCCTGACCCCATCGCCAAATACCAGTATTTGCGCGCCTTGCAGGAACGGGCCGAAACGCTGTTTTACGCTCTGCTGGAACAGCATCTTGAAGAGATGATGCCGATCATCTACACCCCGACCGTGGGTCAGGCGGTGCAACAGTTCAGCCACCTGTATCAGAACCCACGCGGGCTGTCGTTCTCCCCGCTCAACATTGACCGCGCCGACCGGGTAGTGCGCAACTTCCCGTGGAACGACGTGCGGATGATCGTCGCCACCGATTCCTCGGCCATCCTCGGCATCGGCGATCAGGGCTACGGCGGGCTGGCCATCGCCATCGGCAAGCTGGCGATCTACACCATCGGCGGCGGCGTCAATCCGTTCCATACCATGCCGGTCAAGCTGGACGTGGGCACTGACCGGCTGGAACTGCTCAACGATGAGTTTTACCTGGGCGTGCGGCAGCGGCGGCTGCGTGGCGAACGTTATTTGACGTTCCTGGACAAGTTCGTCAAGGCGATCCACGAGCGTTGGCCACGCGCCGTGATTCAGTGGGAGGATTTATCCAAGGATGTAGCGTTCACGGTGCTGGATCGCTATCGCAAGCGGATTCCTTCGTTCAACGACGACATCCAGGGCACCGGCGCGGTGGCGCTGGCCGGTCTGCTGTCCGCCAGCCGGCTCAAGAGCGAGTCGTTACGCGACCAGCGCATCGTGATTCTCGGCGCCGGCGCCGGCGGCGTCGGCGTGGCCTGGGCCATCACCCAGGGTCTGATGCGCGAGGGACTCAGCCGCGAGGAAGCCCGCGACCGGGTCTGCGTCATTGATTCGCGTGGCCTGCTGGTGCAAGACCGCAACGTCGAAGCCTACAAACAGGATTATTTGCAGCCGCGCGAGAAAGTCGCTGGCTGGTCCATCGCCAACGACATTCCGACCCTGCTGGAAACCATCGAACACACCAAGGCCACCGCCCTGCTGGGATTGAGCGGCCAGGCCGGCGCATTCAATCATCCGGTGGTGCAGGCCATGGCCCGCAACACCCCCCGTCCGGTCATCTTCCCGCTGTCCAATCCAACCTCGGCCTGCGAGGCGCTGCCGGAAGACATCATTGACTGGAGCGACGGGCGGGCCATCGTCGCCACCGGCAG
>CALMNY010000294.1 GCA_937872125.1 uncultured Candidatus Competibacteraceae bacterium
CCTTAAGGGATCGCTATTCAGAGGATGGGCTATCCTCCGTGTTGCGCGCTATCGCCCGGGAATTGCGGCTCATATTTCAGCTTGAACCGGGCAGGCCGGTTGAATGGCGCGCTGGCAACTTAGTTTTGGTGATTCGCGCGCAGATGGACGCGGAGCCGTTTGACTCATGCTATTGTTATCGAACTCATGAACGCCTCTGTGCCGCCTGCCAGGAGCTTTCGGCTTTTTTTCACTGGGCAGGCTATCCGGAAACAGGGAGGCTTTTAACTGCATTTAACTCACGCGCCATTCGCTCAGATCTTACCGTGCGTTCGCGCGAGAAGATTTTTATCGATCAATCCTTGGCATTGATCACTTATAAATCGAAAATTGAATTCTTGCTCTCGCCTGAGATCGCCGCGCAATTACAGAATTTTATCAGCGAGCATGACGCCACCTAACGTCCCCGTTTATTGGCTTTCTTCATGCGGCCGACCCTGATTTGTTTTTCAGCCCAAATCGTAATCACACAAAATCCCCATGATCCCATCAACTACAACAACTTCCCCGGTAGCTTCCACGCCCCCTAGCGTGGTAGTGAGCCCCGCGCGTCAGCCCTCCAGGAAGGAGACAACTACTTCTTCTTTCGACCAGAACCCGGGGTTGTTCTATCGCCATATCTGGCGCTCTTATCTGGATACGGCTTCTTCTTTTTCCAGCCATCTTGATCTGCTGCAGGCGCGGGAGGCAAATGCCATTGCCCATCTGGATTTTTCCCTGCCATCGATCCTTCCCGAGCACGCCGGACTTTATTCGGCGGCGGCGCTCATCACCTTGGCAAAAAAAATCGTCCAGGCGTTGAAGTGGATCGCGGAGCGGCGTTTTTCACCCAAAAACACCCCCCCCTTAGCCATCGATGGCCAGGCATTGATCGATGAATTTGTAACCCAATTAATTGCGCCTGAGTCGCGGGGCACTCCGAACCACTTTCCGGCACGGCGCTTCGATCCCGTGCTTATTTGGGAAGCTTTGATGGACCGCTATCAGCACCGCGCTGCCGAACACATCTATGAACAAAGCGCCCGCCTGCTGCGGGACTGGTTTTTCCTAGCGCCGAGTAGTCGCGTTAAGCAGCGCGGGACCCGTTTCGCTTTGGAACTTCCGGTCACTACGGTTACCCGCCAGGCTGGGGTCAAAGTTTATGATTGGGACTCGATTGCCAGGCTGCGCACGCTCGCGGACGCCTTCGCCGGATTTCTGGCATCCCTCTCGCCCCTACATCTCTCGCTGTCCCGGTTTCGCACCGCGCTAGAAGCTCCCCAATTTCAGCTCACCTCGGGGGATACCTATCCGGTCTGCGACGGTGTGGTGCTGGTGACCTATCAGAGCAAGTTCGTTGTGCTGCTGCGTCAGGAGGTCGCCGCTGAACTCCAAGAGTTTGTCTCGCGCTGGGCGCCGCCCGTGGCGGAGGCGCCATGACCCCGGCAGTCCCATGGCGGGTCCGTTCCGCCCAACTCGCGTCTCGCGGCTCACAGGAACCGCGCCCCGGCTCCCTGGCGGGATTGCAGGTGGCCCGCGCCCGGCATCAGGGACAATTCTTCACCCCCGCTCCGTTGTCATCCTGGCTCTGGCGCCTGCTGGGCCCGACCCTTTCTGGCGCCCGTCCGGCTAACGTCGGGGCGCGCTTGCCCATCTTGGATAGCAGCTGTGGCAATGGCTCCTTGTTGCACTTCGCGGAGCCACAACAGCATGCACTCTTTGGCATCGATCCGGATGAACGCTGTATTGCGGCCCTGGCCGCGGACGCGCGGGCCGCCGGATTTGAGTGCCAGTTTGAATGCGGTGTCATGGAGCATTATCGCCCGCGGGGATTCGCGCTCTGCGTCCTTAATCCTCCGTTTAGCCTGACCTTGTCCTCGCCCCTGTTGGAACCGGGGCCTGCCACGGTCTACGGTCCCTTCGGCCCCGACACGTCGGCCCTGTCGCATGCATACGCTCTACAGCAGGGGCTGGCGGCCGCACAGGTAGTGGCGGCCATCCTGCCGCGTGCCTATGCGCTGAGCCTGCTCGCCGACCAGGCCGCGTCTTGGCCGCGGCTGTGCGCGATCTTTCATCTACCTGCGGGACTTTTCGCGGCCACAGAGCTGACCGAGGTCGCCGTGAGCGTCGCCTTGTTCGACAGCCGGCCGCGCGCCCCCGGGCGCCCGGTGCGGGTGGAGCGGATCGCGGACCTCGCGGTACCCGCCATCCAGTGCTCCTGTGCGCTCCCCGCTCATGTAGCGCCGCAGTTGCGTCCGGTCGGGATGTTGGATGACGGCCCGGTCATTACGCGGCCGGTCACCGGCGACCCCCGGGTCCATGTCGGCCATAACGGCCGTCGGCTGGCGCTCGGCTTCCGCTGCGGGCTTCAGGAGGCGCGCGTGCGCAACGCGCTGATGATCGAGCGCCTGGCGCCGCCGGAGAAGGGGCGGCGCTATCCGCGGGGCCTCCGCTATGTGGGCCAGGGCCAGCTGGATCTGGAGGTTCATCTCGCCCAGGCGGACCCCCTGTCCTCCTTGCAGCGCTTCCTGGAGCGGATTCAGGACACCGGCGCCGTGGTGGAGGTGGACCCCGGACTGCAGCGCTATCTGGCCCGGCGCCGGCGCCAACTGCAGGTCGTGACCACGCCGTTTCGCCATGCTGTACGGGTTCCGGCAGGGCGTGCGGACCGCACCCGGGACACCCTCGCCGTGCGCGCCCGCGTCACGCAGGTCCTCAATCCCCGGGTCTGGGGCTCGCCGCTGCTGCGCGCCGGGGAGCTGTTCCAGGTTCGGGCGGCCGGTGACGGTCGCTGGGTCTTGGCCGTTGAGGGCCAAACCCAGGAGCTGGTCGACGAAGAGCTGAATCAGCGTTTCACGGTTGCGGAGTCAGCGGCCGACGAGGATAAGTGGCGTACAGTGCACGCGGGTCGGCTCGCGGCTTTTCCCGCCCTCGCTCAGGGCTTGCGCGCCCGTGCCCGATCTCTGGGGCTTGACCGGATCCTGAGTTGGGACTATCAACTCGATGATCTGGTGGAATTAAGCATGGGACGCAGCGGCATCGCGGCGTGGGAGGTGGGCCTGGGCAAGGCGCGTTTAGCGATTTCCCTGATTCTGCTGTCGGGCTGTCGCCGCGGCCTGGTCTGTACCGAAGCCTATTTGCTGGATGAAATGGAGCGGGAACTGCGGCAGCTCGGCATCGACCCGGCGTGGTGGCAGGTGATTACCAGGCCGGAACAGCTGATAAATCTGCGTCGGATCAATCTGATCTCCTATCATCGCCTGCGTTCTCCGCTCCATCGCGCCCATCCGCGCCGCACCTATGCCGCGCGCTTACGGCGGCGCATCGGGGTGTTAGTCGCGGACGAGGGGGATTTGCTCCGCGCCAAAGACAGTCAGCAATCCCGTGCCTTGTGGCAGGTGGCGGCCAAGCGGAAATATATTCTCACGGGCACCCCGATCGGTAATTACCCCCGGGACGCGTTCACCCTCCTCGCCTTCACCGGCGGGGATGCGACGGCACAGCAACCCTATGGCCTCCATCGCTGGTACCTGACGCCCGACCTGGTGCACAGCACGGCGGCGGCCATACCGGGGGTTGATCGGATTCGGGAGGCCTTCGTCGTCACCGAGTGGGTCACGAATGAATGGGCCGATGACATGACCCGCGGCGCCCGCCGGGAAGTGCCGAAAACCAAAAATCTGCCCGGCTACCGCGCGGCGATCGCTCCCCACATCAAGCGTCGGGTTGCCCAGGAGCCGGACGTCGCCCGGCATGTGCGTCTTCCCGTACCGGTGGAGCGGACGCATCTGATCGAGTGGGATGACGCCCATCTCGCGCATTACCTGGCGATTGCGGAAGAGTTTGGCGACTGGTATCGGCAACAGGCGCAACAACGCCATGGGCGAACCCACAACCTGGTGGCGATCCTCAGCCGGATTCAGGCGGTCCAGATGGCCGCCGCCGTGCCGCAACGCGCGCGCGGCGCCGCCTGGCGTTTCCCGTACCCCGGCGGCCTCACCAGCAAGCAGCGGTTTGCCGTCGCGCGCCTCGCGACACTCAGCGCCCAGGGACATACCACCCTGGCCTTTGCTGAATACCCGGATCTGCTGGAACTCATCGCTCAGGCGCTGCGCCTGCAGGGAATCGATCCGGTGGTACTCCATGGCGGCGTGAGTATCGCCGAACGCGCGCAGGCGCTGGACACCCAGTTTCGGGCAGGTAAGTCGCCAGTGCTGCTCGCCACCCTGGGCGTGGCGCAGAAAGGATTGAACCTCCCGCAGGCCGACCGGGTCCTGTTCCTCACGCGCTCCTGGACCGCCAAGACGGAGCAGCAGGCCGCGGGTCGCGTCCTCCGCCCCCAACAAACACGTCCCGTTGAAATTGAGTACCTGATTCTCAAGGGCGGGATCGATGCCTATCAGGGGCAGATGGTGGCGCATAAACGCGACACGACGGCCGCGTGTCTGGATTGGGCGACCCCGACCCTGGAGCAGGTGGACTTCCTGCATCTGGATACTCTTCTGAAGCAGTTTATTGACGGGATTGCGGCCCTCCGGGGTTGCCCGTCCCACGCGCTGCGTCAGCGGTTGCTGGCCGCCTGAACACCTCTACATTCCCGGAGAAAGCGATGACGAAAGCCTCCTCGTCACCGGCGGTACGCGTCCAGGTGGGCGCCGCGGGCGTTCTGATCTACAAGCCGCGGCAATCCACGCCGCTCTTCGCCAAAACCCTGGGGTTGGATCGGGACGCGCAGGGCCGGGTGACGCGCATTTGGCTCGACCGCCTGGTCCATCGCCCCGGTGAGCGCTGGGAACACGGTTCTCCCTGGGACGTCAGTGGTGCCGTCACTTCCATCCTGACCCGCACCGCCGTGCCCGTGGACGAAGATACCCTCCCTCGGTAGCCAGGCCACCCGAGGCTCTTGGCCCGGCTCATTAATGGGTCGGTAATGCTTTTACTTGCCAGGCTTATCCGCGCTTGATAAGCTGTCATGCCGCCATCTGGAACCACCTGCCTTTTCCCATTATGCAGGCGGGCATACCCCATCGCTAACCGTAGGGATCAGGGCCGTGAAAGACCAAAAAACACCCAGCCTGTTTGATCAGCCCGCCGTGCGTGGGCGGATGATTGACGGTTTCCCGCTCACAGCGGAACAGGAGGCCATTGTGGATGCGGCCCGCCGGGGCAGCGTGCGGGTTCAGGCGCTGGCCGGCACCGGCAAGACCACCACCCTGCGGGCGGTCGTCAACGACACCCCACCCGAGCTGCGTATTCACTACCTGGTCTTCAACAGCAAGATGTGCCGCGCCGCGGAGCGCACCTTCGACCCTGGACGCGTGCTGATCAAGACCTTTCACGGCCTGGCCTTGGCGGCCACGCGCGACTGGTTCCCAGGGCGCACGCTCGGCAATATCCGCTTAACTGATCTGCGCGCCATCTGCGGAGATATCTCCCCGGCGGGCGACGGCATGACCCGCGCGGAAACCTTTGCCGCCGTCGGCGCCACCTTACGCGCCTTTCTCCATTCCGCCGATGCCAATCCCGCCTGGTTTCACGTGCCCGGCCTGTTTCGGCGCCGCCTTGAGGACGACCAGACCACACTCCTCCTCAAGTCCGGAGCGCCGCATTTACTGGGCCCCGGGAACACGCTTTCAGCCGCGGGCGAGCGGCGCGTCAAGGAAGACGTGGGTCGGTCACTCGTCTATCTCGCGGAACGGGCGCGGGCGGCCTATGACGCCTATGCCTCCCGCCGCCCCGGCGTGCTGTTACCGCTGCCGCATGATGTTTACCTGAAAGCCTGGCAGCTGGCGGGTGCGGCGATCGACACGGACCTGTTGCTAGTGGATGAAGCGCAGGACCTCAACCCGGTCATGCTCGCCATCGTCCATCAGCATCGGGGGCGGATTATTGCCGTCGGTGATTCCCGGCAACAAATCTATGGCTGGCGCGGCAGCGTCGATGCCCTGGACGGTCTGGAGGGGGAAGAGCTGCCGCTGACGGTCTCGTTTCGCTTCGGTCCGGCGATCGCCGCCCGCGCCAACGAGGTGCTGCGGTTGCTAGGCTCGCCGTATTTCCTGGAAGGACGGGGGCCGGATGATCGACCCTTCAATGCCCAGGAACGTCATGCCCGGCTGTTTCGCACGAACAGCGCGATGCTGGCGAGCGTGATCGCGGAAAGCGCCCAAGGGAAAAAGGTCCATTGCACCCGTAACATTGGCCCATTGGTGGCCCTGCTGCGGGATCTGTGCCTGGCCTACAACAACCAGTGGCATCAGGTTCAGGACCCCCGGATTCAGCATGCGCGCCATTGGGCGGCGCTCAAGGAAGAGCTCGAGGACGACATTGACGCCGCCCCCCTGCTCCGCCTGGTCGAGCAGGACAGCGCGGCCGCGGAGCGCATGGTCGAGTCCCTGTCCGGTTTCAGTTCCAAGCCCGCCGCCTCGGCGGACGTGATCCTGACCACCGCCCATCAATCGAAGGGGCTGGAGTTTACCAACGTCGCCCTGAGTCACGATTTCGCCGGCCGCGCCAAGCGCAGCGTCGAGGAGTTGCGCTTGCTGTATGTCGCCCTCACCCGGGCCAAGCGCGCCCTGTCCGTGCCGCCGCTGGTAGCCAACGAGATTCGCAGCCTGGCCGCTGGCCTGGCGGCCTAGCTGTCCACGCGCCAGGACCCCGCCCGGTACCTTCGCCTGTTGCGCTGGGCCGCGCGCCGCTACGCCGACGCCGAAGGCTGGCTGGCGTTGGCGGAGGGCGATCGACCCTCGCCCTATGCCCGGATGGCCGTGGCGGCCTGGGCACGCTACCACGGGGTGGCGGCGCCACCCGCCTCCGCCGCCCGGCCGGGTCAGGACTAGCCCGCCGGCGGCGGCGCCCGCTGCGCGGTGCGGGTGCTGGCCGCGCTCTGCGCCGTGTGTCGCTCCTC
>CALMNY010000295.1 GCA_937872125.1 uncultured Candidatus Competibacteraceae bacterium
TTTAGAATGACCCAAATACGCGGGGCTTGGCGGGTTCCGGCGGCGGCTGGGACTGCCGCTCCTGCCGTTGCCGCTCCAGACGCTGTTGTTCCAGACGCTGCGCTTTGCGCTGCTGCTCTTTTTGTTGCTCCAGCTTCCGTTGTTGCTCCTTTTGTTGCTCCAGCTTCCGTTGCTGTTCCAAACGCTGTTGCTCCTTTTGTTGCTCCAGCTTCCGTTCCAAACGCTGCTGTTCCAAACGCTGTTGCTCCTTTTGTTGCTCCAGCTTCCGTTCCAAAAGCTGCTGTTCCAAACGCTGTTGCTCCTTTTGTTGCTCCAGCTTCCGTTGCTGTTCCAAACGCTGTTGCTGCTGCTTCTGTTGCTGCTGCTTGGCTTCCTGCTCCTGTCGGACTTTTGCCTGCGCCATCTCACGCGTAACGTCCTCCCGCAGACGCGATAGATCACTCTGATTTGCAACTACCGTCAGTCCCTTGTCAATCAGTTCCAGACTATCCTGCAATGCCCCTTTCGCCCGTTGCTGTTGCGCCTGTTGCAGGTATTCCTGGGCGATTTTCTCCAACCCCGCCTGAGCCTGAGCATTGTCGGTATCCAGCTTGAGCACCTGTCGGTACGCCGCTTCAGCGTTTTTTGCTGCCGGGGAGGTCAACTGCCGCTTGGCAGTCTTCCAGTGCCCTTCCGCCTGCTCCAGCAATGCTTTTATCTCTTGCTCGCGTCCGGATGGTTGTTCCGCCTGCCGCTGCTGCTCAACCGCAATTTGGGCGCGCACCGCCTCTTGCAGGGGCAATAACTCCGTATGGTTTGGAACTGCCTCCAAGCCCTTTTCAATGAACTGCCGGCTGGCGTCGTAATCTCCTTGCTGTTGGGATTCCATCGCCTGCGCCAGATAGCGTTCGGCTTGTTGGCGCCGTTGTTCAGCGTGTGCCTGTTGCCGGGCTTGTTCCGCCTTTCGGCGTTCCGCTTCTTCCGCCTGCCGCCGCGTTTCTTCCTCCCGCCGCTGCTGCTCGACCGCCACGTGGCGCTGCCGCTCAGCCAGTCGCGCCCTCACCTGTTCACGCAAGGCTAACAAGCCCGGATGATCGGGCGCCGCCAACAGGCCCTGTTCAATATGAGCCAGACTGACTTCCAGGAGTCCTTCTTGAAAACCGGTTCGCGCCTGTATCAAAAACTGTTCAGCCTGCAACTGAGCTTGCTGTTGCGCCTCTTCCCGGGCTTGCCTGGCGTTCAACTGAGCAATCCGCTGCTCGACATCCTGGCGTAAACGCAGTAACTCCGCCTGTTTCGGCGCTACCGCCAGGCCGCGCTTTATCTGATCCAGGCTATCCTGCAAGGCGCCTGCATTCAGTTGTTGTCGCGCCTTTTTTTCATATTCCCTGGCAACTGTCTCCAACCCGCCCAGCGCCCTCGGGTTATTTGGATCGAGAGTTAATACCCGTTGGTAAGTCGCCTCGGCATTATCTTCGCCAGCAGTGCCTGCTAATAGTCCCGCCTTAAGCTGAGTCTCGGCCAATTTTAACAACATTGCTACTTCAGAACTGCGCTGGGTCTGCTGATCTGGGCTAATATTTACGGCAGGTTCCGAAGTCTGAACCTGGTTTGTCAGACTCCTGAACTTGAAAGCATAAAATCCTATGACAATGGCTATAATCGTTGATGTGCTGAAAAAGATAATAGAGAACCGCGATTTTTTTTTAACCAGGTTGTGAATTTTTCCAGTTGCAAACTCAACGACGCTGATATTGTTGGTGACCGTGACTAGTTTCGGCTGTGTTCCGGTATCGCTAGGGAAAACCGACTCCAGTTCTTGTAAAAATTCGTCTGTATTCTCGTAACGATCCGAAGGTTTTTTTGCGAGTAGTTTATTTAAAATAGGTTTAATATCAGCATATTGTTTGGGCAGTTCTGGAATAGGATCATGCAAGTGCTTCAAGGCAACCGTAATAGGATTCTCCGCTTCGTATAACCTGCGCCCGGTAAGCATTTCATAAATCACTACGCCAAGGCTATACAGGTCAGACTGTATCGTTACAGCCTCGCCCATAGCCTGCTCTGGACTCATATAACCAGGACTGCCAACGATCAACCCGGCGATGGTGTGAACAGTTTTTGACTCGACGATTCTGGCTACCCCAAAATCAGTCAATACCGGAGAACCATCATGGCGGAACATGATATTGGAAGGCTTGATATCCCGATGAATAATGCATTTTCTATGCGCATAGCCGAGTGCCCTTGCTATCGCTCTTGCAATCTGAATTGTGGAATCAAAAGACAAACCCTGCTTAATTTTTTCTCCAAGCGTGCCGCCGGAGAGGTACTCGATGGATAGAAAAAGCTGATTATCTTCAGAAATACCAACGTCATAGATAGTGACGATATTGGGATGCAATAACCGGGCGAGAATTTGCCCTTCTTTTTTAAACCGCTGTACAAAATCACTTTCGTCATCCGTTTGCTGAGCCAACACTTTTAAGGCAACCTGACGACTGAGCGATTGCTGAACCGCGAGATATACAGTCGCCATCCCGCCGCGCCCGATTTCATACTCGATCTCGTAGCCCGGAATTTGTATGGATCGCTGTCGGCGGAGACGCCCGCTCTTTTCGCTTGCTCCCGGGGAAGCATCTGGAGGTGAGGGCTGGAAACTCAAAGGCTTATCCCCTCTGTCGTATATCTAAAAATGCAAATCTATAAAGACATTGAAACATTAAAGTTAATGCAAATTATTTAGTCAAGTGGTAAATTTTAAAAACAGGAATCCTGTTTTGCTCTCAATCCGCCCGTTCGACCTTCACCACCTTGATCATGTTGGCGCCGCCCGACACGCCAATTGGCACGCCGGCGGTAAACACCACGATTTCGCCCTCCCGCACCATGCCCTTGTTCAACAGGCTCTCGGTGGCGGAGGTCAACAGTTCGTCCACCGAACTGACCTTACCCAGTTGCAAGGGCCTCACCCCCCACACCAGCGCCAGCTTGCGCAGGGTGGCTGGCCTGGAACTGAAGGCGATCAGCGGCGCCAGGGGCCGAAACTTGGCCAGGCCCAACACGCTGGCCCCGCTGTTGGTGAAGCCGACCAGATAGCGGGCGCACAACTTGTCAGCCAGCTCCATGGTGGCGAAATGAACGGCGTCCTCGATCTGCAGGCAGGTATTGGCGAATAGTTCCGCCTGGGTCAGTACATTCTTGTGCATCAGCGTCCTGAAGATGTCGCTGGCCTCGACGTTCAACGCGATGCTGTTCATCATCCGCACCGCCTCGACCGGATATTGACCGGCAGCGGTTTCCGCCGACAACATCACCGCGTCGGTCCCATCCAGAATCGCGTTGGCGACATCATTGGCCTCGGCGCGGGTCGGACGGGGATGGCTGATCATGGACTCCAGCATCTGGGTCGCGGTGATGACCGGTTTGCCGGCGATATTGCACTGGCGGATGATGCTTTTCTGCATCAGCGGCACTTCCTGCGGCGAGGTTTCCACCCCCAGATCGCCGCGCGCCACCATGATCGCGTCGGCCACGGCGATAATTCCCTCGATGTGCCGGAAGGCTTCCGGCTTCTCGATCTTGGCGATGATGGGAATTTTGCGCCCGTAGGTGGTCAGCATGACCTCAATCAGTTCCCTGACATCGTCGGCGTCCCGCACAAACGACAGCGCGACGTAATCCAGATCGTGTTCGTAGGCGAACGCCAAGTCAGCGCGATCCTTGGCGGTGATCGCGGAAATCCTCAGTTTGATATTGGGCAGATTGACGCCCTTGCGCGGCTTGAGCTGACCGCCGTTGACCACCCGGGTAAAAATCTCGTGACCTTCGATCCGCTCGATGGTCAACTCGATCAGCCCGTCATCAACCAGCACCCGGTCGCTGGGCCGAACTTCCTCGTGCAGACTGCGATGGTCAATAGCGACTTTTTTAACGCCATCGTGGATGCCGCCCACCCGATCGTCGGTGGTCAGCACCAGGGTTTCGCCTGCCGTTACGTCCAGACGATCACCGTCCAGTTGACCAAGGCGAATCTTGGGGCCTTGCAAATCCTGAAAAATGGCGACGTGCCGGTTCAACTGGTCCGCCGCTTCCCGCACCAGGCGCACCGACAAGGCGTGATCCTCGTGAGTGCCGTGGGAGAAATTCAGCCGGATCACGTCCGCGCCCGCCCGCAGCAGCGCCTCAATGATGTCCAGAGCGCGGGATTTCGGTCCCAGCGTCGCCACGATCTTGGTGAATTTCATGCTCTCGGCCATGCTTTGCATCCCCCCCGGTCGGGAAAAGCGATTAAAAACCGAAAAATAATCAAATGTTTATTTACTACTGTCAAGCCTGGTGAGTTTATCGGGCGCCGCTCTCATGCTCAAATCGGCGGGTGTGGGCGGGCAATTCGCGCCAGCCGGATTAAACTGAATCTGACAATGGCAAGAACCCCAACGAGGTTAGGCGATGACTGACGTTTTTACCCGCATTTTGCAACTTGATCTGCCCGAAACGCTGCAATGCGACGAGTCTGGCAAGAATCCGGCGTTTACCATCACCTTCGTCGCCGACGGGATGATTCCGTTCCCGCAAGTGATCCTGCATGCGCCGGATCGGCAACACCTGATCAAAGGCCAGGTGCTCCGGGAGACCGTCGCTGGCGGCGAGTATACCTACACCGCCACTGTTCCCGCCGGCCTGCTGTGGCCGGGCGACATCCAGGTGCAGGCGGAAGGCTGTCGCCAGGCGGACATTCGCCAGGCGGGCGGCGGCGACTGGATCAAGGAATTCCGTCGCCTGCGGCTCACGCCGAACGTCAAAGCGAAACCGGTCATCCGGGTGGCGACCGGGCCAGGCGATGCGCCGGTCAAGTTGTATTTCGGCATCCACAAGCACATGCACCAGCCCTACTATAACGCCACGGACCGGCATTACTGGGATGGTGAGAAAGATTCGATTTTCGGGGCGCGCGGCGGCCCCTACACCCATTTCATCCCGACCGCCGTGCGCCAGTACCTCGGCGGCGGTCTGCCCCATGCCGGACTTTCGACCAGTTGGAGCGGCTCGCTGATCGAGCAACTTGACCGTTGCGCCGCCGATGGCCTGTGCGGCGGTCGGTTCGGCGGCTGGAATCACGAACTGCGCGCCATCGCCCAGGAAAAGACCGCACTCGGTCATCCCCGGGTGGATTTCGTGGCCTTCGGCTTCTTTCATCCGCTAATGGCGCTGATTCCCGCCCGTAACATCGTTAAGCAGGTCGAGTGGCACCGGGCCATCATCCGCTCCGCGTTCGGCGTTGAGGCGTCCAGCGTGATGTTCCCGCCGGAAACCGCCTTTCACGTCCGCATGATTCCGGCGCTGAATCAGGCCGGGGTCAAGGCGGTGATTTACGACTCCATTCACCGTTTCCGGGCGTGCCGGGATTATCCCTACGCCGGCATCAATGAGGGGATGTTGCCGCCCAATCCCGCTGAGCAGGTGAATCCACCGGTCCACGACTGGCTGCAACTGCGCAATATCTGGGCGGGGTCGAAGATTTCGCCCAGTCTGCTCAAACCCGAGTACGTGCAATACGAGGACCCGGACGGCCAGGTTCACCAGATCATCGCGGTGCCGGCGGAGCGCTACATCGGCAACGAGGATGCGCG
>CALMNY010000296.1 GCA_937872125.1 uncultured Candidatus Competibacteraceae bacterium
GCCATGTATCGCGCAGAGGGGCTAATGATTGCGCCTCGACCACACGCACGAAAGGACCGCCGTTCTCTCCTCCGCCCCAGCCCGGGCGGGGGATCAGCGCAGCAGGTTCGCGCGCCGCCCAGCGCACCCGCCGATCCGTGCCGCCCAGTTCCAGAATGAGCGGTAAATTCAAGGTCATGGCTGGATTCAAATCAGGAATGCAATACAACTCGGCGCCGGTATAGGCGGTCAGCGCCGCCAATTCATCGCGTTGGCTGGCGTTCAAAGCTTCCAACGTAGCCGCTGGGGCCGCGAGGCGCACGCTGGCTCCGGCCTGTTTCCATCGCGCCAGATCGTCACGCAGCCGCCAGACCAGCGGCTCCCAGTCCCGCGCTGCGCCGCCCAGATAAACCCGTAATTCGGTTGCATCCAGCGCTTGCCCTTCGCGGTTCAGCGCCAGGACCAGCGGTTCCATTTCCAGTTGGCTATGGGCTCCGAAGGCTCGTAGCTCCTCTGGCAATTCCAGCGCGGCCAGGAAATCAGTTGCCAGCAGGGCGATAGCGGCGTGGCGGTTGAGATGTTCCCGGTGATGTTGGGTGTCGTGGGTCAGCAGGCAGCTTTGACAGGCGGCATCACAGTTGCGTGGACACTCCAACGCCTGGCGGGCTTGCCGCAGCAGTTCGGGCAAACGAACAGCGATCTGGCTGACATAACCCGCGCCGCCGGTCGCCGTATCATACAGATAGAGGGAATAGGTGGTTTGATCGTCGGCATCGCGTCGCTGTTGGGCCGCTGAAACGCCGACTTCGGCTTCCTCGATGCCCAGATGCAGGCACAAGGCGCGGCGCAGGGCTACAGCGAAGGTGTAAGCCGTCGTCTGGTCAATAGGTCTACCGGCAAGATCAGACGGTTGCAATTCAAACACTTCGGTGTATGTCACTACCCCCAACCGCACTTGGCGCTGGATCGCCCAACTGGCTTCTTGGTTGCCAGGACAAAGTTGTTCCCGGTCGTTAAGGCGCCCGCCGCGCAGGCGTTTATGATTCTTCAGCGGCGAGGGCAAGACGCCCTGTTCGCTTTCCGAGTCAGCCCGCCCGCAACGCAGGCACAGCGCATAGCCTTCGCCGTATAGTCCATCGCTGTAGTGGAACAGGGAGCCTTGAGAAGTGGTTCGGTAGCGGCCCAAAACCGGATTCGGCAACGGCATCCAATCTGCGCCTTCCAGCGAAATCAGCGGATTGCGCACCGGAATGTATTGCGGCAGGGTGATGTCGTTGTGGGGTTTGTCGCGAAGATCCACGGCAAAACCGGCCGGCTGGATGAAGCGATAGTAGCTGAAACTGTTGCGGCCGCCTGCACCACAATGCGGACAACGCTCGGGCATGGTCATCCGGTTTCCATTGTGGCCGCACTTTCGACAGCGCCAAACCCAGCGCAAATTCTGAATTTCCGGCTCTGCTTCAGCTTCAGCGGGGATTTGCCAGTTCAGCGTTATGCCGCCGCTGTGATAAACCCGCCCGTCCAACACGGTATCCGTGCCGGGGGCATAGTCGCGGATCGCGATAGAGAGATGGCGACTCGGATAACCCGCCCGGCGCGAGCGGTTATCCTCTCGCTCGCTGTTACCGCTCTTCCGCTTCAAGTCCTCTACCGTCGTGGTAACGAACGGCACGACATCGGTGGGAAAACCGTAGCCGGGCAGGAAACCCAGATTGGCCAACTCACCCAGCAGATATTCACCGCGCAGCCGCTGCAGCTGAATCGCGACAGCCTGTTCAGGCTTGCTGTCGCCCTCGCGGGTTGCAACGATTTTTTGCTGATCCAGCAGAGCGTCCAACTCGCGCCGCCAGCGTTCGGCAACCCGGCGCATGGCTTGCGCGGTGCGGGCCAGCAGGTAGGCGGTGGACCGGCCCGCCAGCACGGTGCGATGGGTCAGGGTCACCAATCCCTCGGCCATCAGTCCAATCGATTGTGCGTCCTCGCACCAAGCGGCGAAGCGGTCGCAGGGTGCGGACGTTTCCGCATCGGTGGCTTCAAAAAACCAGCCGGTGCGCAAGCGGCGAATATCGGGTGCACAGTCGCGCAGATAAGCCGCCAGCGCCAGGGCGTTGAGGTGGCGTTGCACGATGGGTTCGCTTTGCAGGGCAACGCGCGGCAGACCGAGCCGGCTGACAAACGGCCAAAGCGGGTTTTGGAACACCGCTTCGCCTTGGGGAGTGGCTTTGCAAAGCGTGAAACTAAGCGCGGCGGTTTCGCCCCGGCGTCCAGCGCGTCCGGCCCGTTGCAGGAAGTTGGCCGGATGGGGCGGGACGTTGTTCATGGCGACGGCAGTCAGACCGCCGATATCCACGCCCATTTCCATGGTGGTCGAGCAACTCAGCAAGTTAATCTCGCCAGCCTTGAACGCCGTTTCGCGGCGGGTCAGGTTCGGGCCGGCAATTTGCGCCGAGTGTTCCATGACGCGAATGTAGCGGCGATGCCGGGCCAAACGGTCGCTGAGATCGGGCCAAGCCCCCAACGCCCGCAACGCGCAAATCTGGGGATCAGATTCCAGCCAGGCATCGGCTTCTTGTGGATCGCAGCCCAGCCAGAACGGATGCGGAACGCGAGGCATTTCGACCCGCTGGCATTGCACCAGGGCGTCGGGTGCGGGCAGCGCCGGCAGGTAGGGCGTGGTCTCCCGGAACACGACGGGTAGCAGACGACGGGTCATCGGACAGAACCAGGCTTCGCGCACCTCGGTCAGCACGGCCTGCTTTTCCAGTTCCAATTGAAAGCCGTTTTCGGTTTGGGAGAACAGCGGGCGAACACCCTCCCAGATGGCAATGAGCATTTCTTCCAGTTGGCCGCGCTGTTCCGCATCGTCAATATCCAGGCGGAATACATGACCGAGCAGGCGGATCAGACGATTGCGTTTGGCTTGAGATGAACGGGTTGAAGGCCAGGCGCGTTGAATTTTCCGGTTGATGATGGACGTACCCGGCGTGAGCAGGAAACTGGGCGAGCCGGGATAGCCAAGCCAGCGGATGACGTCCGGCGGTGCTTGAACGGTCGGTTTGCCAATGCGCAGAAAGTAATCGACCGCGATTTGCAGCAACGTCCGCCACTCTTCCGGTTTGATACCGCGCTGCTTGATCACCGCCGGCGTGTCAGCCTTTTCCAAACCTGGATAGCGCAATTGCACCAATCCCAAGCCTTCCAGGGAGAATTGCCGTCTGGGGCGCAGGAAGAATTCTCGCAACAGGCAGAGCTTGACCAGGAGGCGGTCGGATAACAGGCCGAAGGTCAGTTCCTTGAGCGCCGGCAACAGCCAGCGCTTGAAGTCGTCTGCGCCGAACAGTTTGTTTTCGGCTTCTTCCCATGTCAGGCGACCCAGCGGTGGCGCTTCCAGCTTCGCCAGTTCCTGACGTTTTTGCTCCAGTACGCCGCGCAAAACCGGATTGGCGCGAACCAAGGGCTCCAATGCCTGGATTTCCGTCCGAATCCTTTGAATCTGCACGGGATCGACAGGTTGGGCGCTGGCCGCCAGATGGTGATAAAGCAGGCTTCGCACGTAATCGCGTTCGCTTTCCTGCTGCAACTTGGCAGCAAAGCGGGCGGTCCCCTGGCGGCTGTCGGTGAAGGTGATGAGTCGCCGGCCATCGAGGGGGCGCGGTTCCTGTCCTTCAGTCAGCGGTGGCATGGCTTCGAGCAGGGTCGGTATGGCGACGCCCAGCAGAAACGGCGCCCCAACGCGCACTGGCCGGAACAGCGTTCGCTCGCGCTCTTTATCGCCACAAACCGCACATTCCAAACCCTTTTCGCCGGGGAAACGCAGATGCACGGGAATACCGGTCAGGCCCGATGGGTCGAGACAGCCATCAGCCCCCAATCCCCAGTTGTGTTGCGTAGCGTGATCGAATCGGGTTAAGAGTCGAGGCTGTGCCACGGTTGGCTCGGTGGGCGTTTCGATTTCATCCCCGTTTTCATCATCACTGATGGGTTCCAGTTCCTGCTGAAACTCGTCCTCGTTCAGATCGTACTCACGTGGAACCAGCCAGTCGTGACCGTTCTCATGTTTTTCAGCGGCGGCCAGATATTCAGACCCGCATTCCCCGCACTGCACCAGTTCAAAAACCCGAGTCCCGCAATGCCGGCAATGCTCACGCCGCTCCAGAAACACCGCGCCAAATGGCCAGGCCGGTTGATCCAGCGCCGTGTTGGTTCGCCCGGAACACGCGCTGTTAGCGCAGGCCCACAAACCGCTGACGGTGCGCTGGAACAGATGGCCGCGCAACGGCAGGAATGGTTCGTCCTGATCGTTGATCGCCTGGGTACAGAGATCGAGCCATTGCAAAGTCTCGCGGCAGGCGGAGGCATCCTGGCGATTCAGGAGCGTTTGGGCCAGTTCGCTCAACCGGCTGGCTTGCGTGACCAGTCGGGCGCGCAAATCGCGCATTCGCCTATCGCTCGCCAAGGCGATAAAGCGTTCCTGCGGGGAGCACGCACGTAGCGTTTCCAGGTCAGGACAAGGCAAGTGGTTGTTAAACAACGCTTCCAGCAGTGCGGGGATTTCCCGCCGCCCTTCGATGACCCGGACCCGATCTGCCGATACCCCGGCTACATCCGCCAGAAATTCGGCCAATTGCCGGCGAGCGGTTTCGCTGGCCTCGCCGAGCGTGGCCGAGGTGGCGATAAAGTGTACTTCTCCGGGGTGGCAACCGAACGTGTGCAGGACCCGCCGCAGCAACAGGGTCAGTTCCCCCGCCTGCGAGCCAACGTAGGTATGTGCTTCGTCAATCACGATCCAGCGTAGCAGGCCCTGCGATTGCTCGATAATCGGTCGGTCTTCATTGCGCACCAACAGGTACTCCAGCATGGTCGCATTGGTGACCAGCAACGGCGGCGGATTCGCGCGCAACGTCCGGCGGTCGGCTACTTCACATTGCCAGTCGCTGTTGGCCTGCTCCGGTGTGTCGCCGTTGTAGAGGCAGAAGCGGATGCCGCCGTTGAAGGGTTCCGACCAGGCGACCAGCCGATCCTTCTGGCTCTTGATCAGCGCGTTGAGCGGATAGAGAAACAGCGCCCTGACTCCGGTCAGCGGCGCGTTCTGGCGCCGTTCGCGTTCCGCTGCCAGATCGTTGAGAATCGGGATCAGGAAGCATTCGGTTTTGCCGGAACCGGTGCCGCTGGTGACCAGGATCGAGCGCGGCGGCTGGCTTTGAATCAGGGTTTGCCAGGCTTCCAACTGATGGCGGTAGGGCCGTCGCCGGGCGGGAAAGCTGTAGTCTTCGGTTAACCTTGCTTTCTGCGGGTCGCGTAAGGCCCGCATCAGATCAGGATGCAGTAGCTTTCCTTCCAGGCCGCCCAAGGTTCGTTCCGCCAGTTGCCAGCCAAAGCTGGCCTCGAACACGGGATTTGCCAGAAATGCGCCCGGTTTTCCCGCTTCCCGATCAAACAGGATGCGCAGATACTCGCGCAGCGCATCGTTGCGAAAACCGCACAAACCCAGCACAGCGCGAGTGGCGCGGCGGCCCAGTTGTTCGACCAACGTGTTGTAGAACTGCGTGCGTTCCATGGTTCAGGATTCCAACGGGCGTTGAGCGAGGCCAAGGGTCAAGGCGACGGCATGGACGCTATCGAACCATTCCCGGTCAAACGCGCGCAGCAGGCGCAACTCGTAGATCAATCGCTCGCTGGGAGCGATACCGTTCAGGCTCAGATGCGCAGCGATAAAGGGTGCGTATCGCACCGGGCGGTATTCTGGATTGAGATGGGCGTAACAGTCCTCTGGAGCGATATAGGGTTGCCAGACCATCACCTCAACGCTTTCAGGCCACTTTTCCTCGGCGTCGTGCCGTCCTTGCAGTTCATGTTCCAGCGGTTCAATCTGTTGTTCCAGAAATGAAGAGCAGCGCCGCGCTATGCTCAGTTCGCTGTTTTTCGCAAGCTTTTTGTCAGGGAAAACTTGCTCCTGAAGCCAGTCGCATAGCGGTCGCCAATAGATGCGGCGGGCGCTGGCGCGTTCCCGGAATCCTTGAAACAGGCTGAAAACCATCTCCGCGCCCCCTTCCATTTCGGCCAGCGTAAGTTGAAGTCCCTCGAAATAAGCGATTGCCGCCTCCCGCCAGGTGTTGACCGCCAGCAAAACCCATAAAAACGGCATTTGCCCGGAGAGCGACCAGACCAGATCGAAAGTTTCATCATCGGTTCTGAACAAGGCCTGCGCCAGCGCATGGGGATGAGTCGGTAACCCGCGCAGCACGTCCAGCGAACTCGGTGGAAATTCCCGCGCCAGCCGCACATAGTCGAAAAAAAGCGACCAGTCAGGATGATCAGAGTTTTGCCCCAGTGCTTCGAGTAAAGCGTTTAATCGCTGCTCCCGTCGTTCGGAATTGGATTCCCGGATCGCGCTAGCCAGCGAGCCGTTATCACTTTCGACAGAAGCATCGTCCCCACTGGCGACCCACAGCAAGGGGCGAAATCGCGCCCAGTTACCATCCCGTCCCACGATCCACCAGGGGCCAGGTTCGAGATCAGCAGGGACTTCCCAACAAGCAGCATAATTCGGACTGGCTGATAAAATCACTGGCGGCTCGGCCGGCGCCCAGAGCCGGATTATTTCCAGGCGAATTCGACTCTTCCATTCCACGCCAAGTCGCGCCAAGACCTGTTCGGGAATCCGCACCATACCAGCCGTCCGATCCGGTTCAATCAAGGCATCAAAGCGGGTAACTCGTAGCCTTGCCAAATGTTGGCCCTGAGTGGTTTCGATGATCAGCCGCACTTGAGCGTCCAGATCACGGTTGCTGGTCAGCAGGGAAACGATGCGATCCTGCCAAGGAAGCAGCGAAACTTCGAGCCGACTTTGTTCGAGAGGTGGCAAACGCTCGTGAAAGCTCTGGCGAAAGTATTCAGCGGTTTCATCTGCACGAGCGATCAGTTCACCTTCCAACCAGAAGTGACGGCCACTGGTGGGGTCCTGAACAAACAGGCGCAGCCCGCCCAGTCGATCCAGGGGAACCCAATCATCGTTGGGTAACGGTTGTCCTGCCAGTCGAAAAAACGCACCTCGCTGAGGATAGGGCAAATCCAACGCAATCGGTTGTGACCCCGACCAATGCAGTAGAAGGGTCAGCGGTAGCGGCAAGACGCCCGGCAAGGACGGGCATACAATCCGTGCCTGATCCTCGGCATGACTGATGGAGATGCCGGCGGGGTTATCCAGGCCGAGCCGCACTTCGGCTCCAGCCAGTCCGGTCAATCGCACGACGCCGGCCTGGTTTCCAGTGCCGATATCGGCTTCGATGCGAAAATTGCGAGGCGCTACATCAATCTGCCGCCGGCAACGCTCCGCACTACTGGCATCAATCAGCCGTACCCAAATCCGCCCACGCGCTGCTTCATGGATTTCCCGCCAAGGTGCGCTGTCGCCGACCGGTCGCCATTGAATGCGCCCAGATGTAGATTTTCGCCGCCCTTCACGGTCGAGTGCCTGAATCTGCGGAATACCGCGATACAGTGTGCGTTGCTGGATCGCTTGTGGAATCCCGTCGCCGACAACGATAAAAGCCTCTTCGGACTCGTTTTCGGCCCGGCAGGTGATTCGGTAGCGATCCTGTTGCGGGGTGAGCAGTTCAACTTCACCGCTGATCCGGTACACCACTCGGTCGAGACCAACGAGGACTCCCAAACATTCGCAAGCCCCCGTTGTTTGGCGTGCTATGAGTTCCGGTGCGGCCACTACCCAAGCCTGATCTGATCGAGTGCGAGCCGATCCCTCGGTCAACCACTCTGTTTCTCCGGCTGTCCCCCGCTCGACGAATACCCAGGGAGAATCGCCCCACGGTTCGCCATCTCGTACTGTCAGGGCGTATTCCTGCTGGCCGTCGTGCAGGCTCAACTGGTGAGGTTGCCCGACCGCCGCACCGACGAGTATCACCCCGCCATGCTGCAACCATTCTCGACGGTAACGGGCGGATTTTCCTTCGCCTTGGATTCGGGTTAACCAGGCCACCGCCTCAGTGCCAGCGGGTGTGTGCACCAGCAGGCGCCAGCGGGGTCGTTCCGCTACTGGCGAGCCGATCCATTCTGCAAGCTGTGCGCCGCTCGGACATTCCGGCAGTTCCAGACGTTTTTCCACCTGCCAGCCTTTGCGGGTTTCACGGAGTTGTCCCCGCCAGCGCAGCCGTGCGCTTACCTCGCGCGCCAGTTCCCCGAAGCGGCGCACCAGGCCATTCAAAAGCGTTTCAGCGACTCGATCATCCAACCGCAATGGCAAATCTCGCCGCCAATTTTGTACTTTTTGATCGAGCGCCGCGATAGGATCCGCAGTCTCTCCAATGCGCGAATTCAGTTCGCCGATTTTGGCGATGAGGGTGGCAGCCAGGTGAAACACCGGTTCCTGACGCAGACTGCGAGGCAGGCGGTAAGCCTGTTGTCGGGCGATGATCTCGGCATTCTTTTCGCCCCCCTGACCCCTAT
>CALMNY010000297.1 GCA_937872125.1 uncultured Candidatus Competibacteraceae bacterium
ATAAATTTTTGTCAATATACTTAATTTCTTTTGTCAAAATACTCACTTTCTTTTGTCATAATACTCACCTCCCCCGCTAGGAACACTGGTTTCTTTTGTCAAAATACACACCTCCCCCGCTCGGAACACTGGTTTCTTTTGTCAAAATACTCACTTCCTCAAGCAATTCCCGGTTCAGTAGGGGAGCGGTCATTCATGAGTTCCTAAGATATTATTTTAGTTATAAAAATGTGAGATAACCTCTCGTATTTCACCAGCACGAACATTCCTTTCCTGCGAGCTTGCTCGATAAGCAAGAATCCTGCGCCCGTTTGATCGTCAAACTACATCTGCCATGGTTTCAAGTGTGGCGGGGTTTTTGTCAAAATACTCAGCCTTGGCGAAGGTGTGCGCTTGCGGGTAGGTGTAGTTACGTAAAGTCAGGAAACCGCCGGAATCAGGCTCTGGGCTTTGGTCGGCTAAAGTTGCCGGCTGATCCTGGGGGAGGATTATTGGACGTCCAATAATTTCTACGTGGCATTTCCAGATTGAAGGACTTTACCTCTGGTCGCCTGGGAAACGTCTGGGTGTAAGTTTTGGTAAGTTGGAAATATCTATATATATGATATTTTATTTATAGAATAACAATATATAGTATTTCCAGTCATTCCATAGCTGTAATATCCGTATCCTGGATCAACCGGGATTTTGTTGCCGCCACTGCTCGAAGGAAGGCACCTGGTGCTGTTGAACCAGGATCTGATCAACCCGCACCCGAACCAGGAATCGCGCCCCGATCCCGTTGGCTTCATCGCCTAGCCCCTGGCGAACCTGCTCCTCAAGGGCGGCCAGCGCCTCGGCGCCCATCGCTTGGCGAAGGCGCAGCAGTTCCGAACGATAGAATTGCTGGTAACGATCCTGAAGCTGGCGTTCCCGCCGCTCGCTGACTTGCGCCATCTCCCGTTCGTGGTGCTGCCGTTCCTGGACGCGCCGCGCTTCAAACGCCGCTGCATACTGCCGAATGCCGCCGAAGCTGCGGATATCGAATCCCGTCCTTCTCGCTTCGGCCAGGGCAAAATCCACCCAGGCTTGCAGGTCTTCGAAGGAGTGGTTCTCCAGCAACGCCGCCGCGAACGCGGTTTCCTTGTTCGAGAAGATCGCTTCGTCCACGGTGTCCGTTCGGTAGAGCCGGCGGTAGAAGTAGGCCACCAGTTCCATCGGCCGCTGGATCGTTTGCTCGTCCTGGGTTTTGCGAACCAGCATCGGTGGTTGCTGGTGGGGGGCGTAAAATTGGTGATAGTCCTCGAAAAAACTACTTCCCGGCCAAAAGGAAAGGTTAAAGCCGGTTTTGTCAGCGTTTTTCCTGATTTCCCAGGATCGGATCAGGCCGCACTGCTTGAGAGCTTGCATGTGTCGCCCCAACTGGTTGCTCACGATGAGGGACTTGTAACGCTCCGGCTTGATGTCGCCCAGCCACGTCCGGCAAATAGCGGCGTAATCCTTGGTAAATGAAATATCCGGCGATGGATTTTTGCTGTAAAGATTGGAGAAATGGAAAAATAATCGCTTGAACAGCGCTGCGCCGATCGGTTCCAGGCCGGTCATCCGGGTGAAGTTGAGGCAAAAGCTGTAGCGACTGTTGAGGGACTTGATGATGGCTGGATGCAGATGAAAGACGCACTGCTGGATCTTTTCCCCCCGACCGGAAAACAGGCAGGAGTCCACGATGTAGAAGGTGATGACCTGCCAGTCCTTGTTGCCCTTGTCGAAAAAGGAACACCAAACCTTGGTGGAATTCAACTGCATTGCGGCCCGAAACAGGTTTTGGGACTGCCAGCCGCCGAACGAAGCATGGCCGCATAGCTCCATTAGTTCCCGTTTGCTGAACGACACATGCTCGGGGGCCGGATACCCGTAGTCGGTCAGCTTTTTCATGATGGCCTGCAACAGCTTGTAGGCCAACACCGACGGGTAACCGTAAGTGGGATGCGGTTCGATGGTGATCGGCTGTTCCACGATCGAACCCGCCTGCTTGAGCTTCTCGATGAAGGTTTGGCGATCCCGCCGCTTCGCCGCTGCCTTGGGGTCGAGGCAAAAGTAAAAGCCCTCCACCCGCAACAAATTGATCTCGTGAAAGAGTTGATCTTCTTCCAGCGGGAGCAACCGGCCCGATTCATCACTCTGGCCGAAGTCGAGTTCCGCGTTCTCCGGGAGGGTTCGGAGGGAGGTTTTGCTGGGCATGGGCATTAGATTGGGTGATTTCAGCTTTCGTAATCGGTATCGTCGGTTTCGACATCCGGCGGTTCAGGCGTCATGCCGGCCACAATAGCGTTTAAACGCTCGCAGAGGGCCGCCAGTGCGTTGTAATCGTCCAAGGGTATCTGGATAGCCACCGGCGCTTCCAGGCGCTCCAAGGCGATTTTAAGCCGCTTGCAGGCCTTGATGACCTCGAGGGTTGAAAAAGGCGGCGACTCACCCTGCTTTTGGGCGGCGCGCTCCGTCCTGGCGGCTTTGACGTTGGCAATCCGGCCGTCCTTGATTGCGGCCCACAACCGCAACTGTTCCGCCTCGCTTTTCATGGCCGCGATTTCCACCAGTAGCGATTTGCTGGAGCGCGGCGCGGCGCGGTACTCGGCCCTGATCGTTTCGGGAAGATTCAGGAGACCCAGGACCTGACTGACGGCCGCCTGGGATTTCCCGACCACTTGCCCCAACTGTTCCTGCGTGTAGCGATGGCGATCCATCATCCGCGCCAGGGCCTCGGCCTCCTCAAGCGGATTCAAGTCCTCGCGCTGGATGTTTTCGATGAGCGCGATTTCCTCGGCGTCGCCTGTCGTCACGATGGCCGGAATCGTGGATCGCCCCAACCGTTCGAACGCCCGGAACCGTCGTTCGCCGGCCACCAGCAAGTACGTTCCGTCGTCCAGGCGTTTGACGGTGATCGGCTGGATGAGGCCGTGCCGCTCGATGGAGGCCGCCAGTTCGATCAGGCTCTCTTCGCTGAACGTCTTGCGCGGCTGATCCGGATTGGGATGGAGGTCATGCAGGTCGATTTCCACGATCCGGGGCCGGTCGGCAGCCGTCCTGAGGCGGGTTTTGGGCGAGTTCATGATGATCGAAAGGGAGCCTGACGATGACCGCTCAGGTCATGAGTTTTATGGGCGCATCTTTATGGGCAGCCGCGAGCGGGGCAGCGTCCTTCGCAGGTTGGCTACCCGTTATTTTCGTTCGAGGACCGGCAAATCGTGCGGATTCCAGCAGGACTTCTTCGCTCCCGGTTTCGATCATTGGGAATACCGACGTTGCTTCGGGGGGATGCCGTATCAGTCGGTCCAGCCGCTCTTCGTCTTCTTGCTGCCGCTTGAGCCGTCGATAGGTCAGATACACCCGGAACATTTCACGAAATAGTTCGCTTTTGGTACGGTGTTCTTCCTCCGCCACGCGATCCAGTTCCTCGGCCATCGTTGGTGGAACGGAGAAGCCCACCATCCGCGAGATTCGTGTCGTCACCCTTCACCCTCTTGCTGATAATCAATGATCAACAAAGATAATCACTCTATCTCAATTTTAGCGCAACTGAAGCCTGTTTGTTGGATTAGGAATCGCTTGATCTTGACTTCATGAGTATGTGAGTATATGAGTATCCTTACTGATACTCACGGGAACGAGCATGACGGTCATTGCGGTGTTGAACGAAAAAGGCGGGGTAGGCAAGACCACCATCGCCACCAACCTCACCCGGGGTTTTCAACTGGCGGGTGAGGCGGTGATCCTGATTGACAGCGACCCCCAAGGCAGCGCGCGCGACTGGTACGCCGCTGCCGGCGAAGACAACGCGCTCCCGCCGGTGGTCGGCATGGACCGGCCTCCGCTGTTCAAAAACCTCAAGAGCGTCACCCAGGGCTTCGCCTGGGCGATCATCGATGGGTCGCCGGGCATCGAGGAACTGGCCGTGGCTGCCCTCAAGGTGGCCGACCGGGTGCTGATTCCGGTCCAGCCTTCGCCTTACGATATCTGGGCCGCCGAATCCCTGGTCGAGTTGGTCAAAGCCCGTCAGGAGGTCACCGACGGAAAACTGAAAGCGGCGTTTCTGGTATCGCGGCAGATCGTGGGTACTAAGCTGGCGGGCGAGATCCGGGCGGCCCTGGAGGGTTATGGGCTACCGATTTTTAAAGCTTTTACCAGCCAGCGGGTGGTCTACGCCAACAGCGCCGCCCAGGGGTCCACCGTACTGGACGCCGAACCGCAGGGGGCGGCGGCCGAGGAAATTCGGACGCTGGTCGAGGAGATTCGGGCATGGCGTTGAAAGCAGGCCGACCGACGGGAAGAACCTCCGAGCATATCGACCGGGTGCGACAGCAACTGGCCGTGGCAGATGGCGAGGCGCGGCTGAACGTGCGGATGCCCAAATCGGAATATCGGCGCCTGCGGCGATTTGCTCTGGAGGCTGACATGAGCGTTTCGGATGTGGTTCGAGTCGCCTTGAAGGAGTATATGAGCAAAAACACCGATGATTCGGTGAGTCAATAAGTCAATGAGTCAACCATCCAGTGAGTCAGTGAGTTGATCAGTCTGTGAGTCGGTGAGTCGGTAAGTCGAGGGATCGGGAAGGAAAAACCATGAGTGGAGCCAGCGAGATCTATCATCAGGACTTTCACGCCTGGGCGATGCGCAATGCTGAACTGATCCGTCAGGGGCGTTTGGCCGAGATCGATGGGGAGCACGTCGCCGAGGAGCTGGAGAGCATGGGGAAGAGCCAACAGCGCGCCTTGGGCAGTCGGCTGACGGTACTGCTGGCGCATTTACTAAAATGGCGCCACCAGCCCGGGGGACGCGGCACCAGTTGGCGCAACACGATCACTCTCCAGCGCATCGAACTGGAAGAACTGCTCGAGGAAAACCCCAGCCTGCGCCCCCTGCTGCCCGCCGTGGCGCCCGGCGCCTATCGGAAAGCCCGCTTGTGGGCCGCCAATGAAACGCAGTTGGACTTGGGGACTTTCCCGACGATTTGCCCCTTCGGGCTGGAAGAAATGCTGGATGAGGACTTCTGGCCGGACTGACCGGAATACGGTGAGGAGGAAAGATGGCGCTCGACGTGGTGGATCATGTGTTACTGGGCATGGCTCAGCGCCAGCACGAGCGGTTTCTGAAGCAGTTGCACGATGGCGAGTTG
>CALMNY010000298.1 GCA_937872125.1 uncultured Candidatus Competibacteraceae bacterium
AGGCACATCCAGATCATGGGTTTCCTTGAGCCAAACTTGGATCGCTTTATAACCAGGGAAACCCTCGGGTTGGGCGAGCTTTTCTTTTAACTGTGCTTGGATTTCTAGGGGTATCGAGGGGGCCAGGTTGCCTCCACGATAATTTAATGTGAGCAAGCCTTTGAGTCCTTTTTTGCGATAAGTATCGGCCCATCGACCGATGGCAAATTGACTTCTATGAAGTAATTTTCCTAATGCTTTACGTGTTATCGCTTGACCGGTCTTGTACCAATAGAGAAACTGCAAACGTTCCCGTTTGCGTACATCTCTCTCTGCTTTTAACATCTCTTCTAGTTCTTGTGGAGATTCTAAAACTTCTAAATCAAAAACACGACACATGATAGACTCCTTATCTTTCCAGTTGACCTATTGTATAATAAATTATTTTAGTAGTATTTGGTATAAAGTTCGCCGTCCGCCAGCAGGTGCAGGCCGTGCGTGGACAGCAGGCGCGTCGCTTCCACCGGGTCATCCACCTCCATGCACCACACCGCCCGCTGACCGGGCGCGACCACGAAGCCGTAGGCGTCCAGCACGTTAATCTGGCGCGCGGCCAGGATTTCCAGCAACTCGTGCAGGCCGCCGGGCTGATCGGTGATGACAATGGCCAGCACCGGCTTGAGCGCGGCGGCGAACCCTTGTTCCATCAGCACGCGTTGGGCCAGATGCGGATCGTTGACCAGCAGTTTCGCTACGCCGTAATCGCGGTGATCGGCAATCGTCATCGCCCGGATATTGATCTGGCTATCGCGCAAAATGCCAGTGATGGCGTTCAGCCGCCCCGGCCGGTTATCCACGAACACGCTCAGTTGTTCCGCCATGACTTGCTCCTCGCCCCGTTTAGAACGCGGGCCGTAAATCCACGACCCGTTTGGCCTTGCCTTCGGACACCGGCAAACTGCCCGGCTCGTGCAGCTCGACCGTCGGTTTGACCAGAATAACCGAGCGCAACGCCTCGCTGATGCGCTCGCGCAGATCGTCCAGGGTGCGCGGATCGCCGGTGAACAGCTTGGCGTAAATCTCGGTCTTGATCACCAGCCGGTCCAGCGAACCCCGTTTTTCCAACTGAATCAGATAATTGGTCCCGACTTCCGGCGTCTTCATCAGCACGTCCTCGATCTGGGACGGGAACACGTTGACGCCATTGACGATCAGCATGTCGTCGCTGCGGCCCTTGAGCCGCGCCAGCCGCCGATGGCTGCGCCCGCAGGGACAGTGGCCGCTGACCAGGTGGGACAAATCCCGCGTGCGATAGCGCAGTAGCGGAGTGGCCTGCCGTTGCAGCGTGGTCATCACGATTTCGCCGGTCTGGCCCTCCGGCAGCGGTTGCAGGGTCTGGGGATCAATGATTTCGAGGATGAAGGCGTCTTCCCACAGGTGCAGCCCGGTCTGGTGCACGCACTCGAAGGCTACGCCGGGGCCGTTCATCTCGCTCAGGCCATAGGAGTTGTAGGCCTGGATGCCGAACAGGGTTTCGATCTTGCGGCGGGTTTCCTCCGAATGCGGCTCCGCGCCGATGAACGCCTTGCGCAGCTTGAGTTGATCCACGGTCACGCCTTCGCCGACCAGCGCCGTGTGCAGGTGCAACAGATAGCTGGGGGTGGCGTGTACCACCGTGGTCTGGAAATTCCGCATCAGTTGAATCTGGCGGCTGGTATTGCCGGAACTGGCCGGAATGACCAGCATTCCCACCCGCTCCGCGCCGTAATGCAGGCCCAGCCCGCCGGTGAACATGCCGTAATTGGTCATGTTCTGGAACACGTCGCGGGCGGTGGCGCCGGCGGCGACGATGCAGCGGGCCATCAGTTCGGTCCAGCAGTCAAGATCGCGCCGGGTGTGGTAAATCACGGTCGGCATCCCGGTCGTGCCGCTGGACGTGTGCAGGCGCACCGCTTGCTCCACCTCCACGGCCAGCAGGCCATCGGGATAGGCCGCGCGCAGATCATCCTTGGTGGTATAAGGAAGATTGCGTAACTCGCGCAGGCTGCTCAAGTCTTCCGGGTGGGTCAGTCCGACCTCGGCCAGTCGCCGCCGGTAGAAGGGGGTCTTCAGCGCCCAGGCCACTGTCTGGCGCAGATTGGCGAACTGCACGCGCTCCAACGCTTCCCGCTCCATAAATTCAATCGCCGGGTTCCAAACCGGTACGCTCATGCCTCTGCCTTCTTGCTTAAGTAGTAAGGGTGAAATGGTACCATGCTCGCTTTGGTTCGCCGCCATCATGATCCTGGAGTCTGCATGTCCCGCCTGGTTTTGTTGCTCATCTTGGTGCTGGGGCTGCCCATCAGCGCCTGCGCCGCCCGCGAGTTTGCTGCAACTTCGATTTCGCTCGCTGATCAAGCCAGCCCCGGCGCTGTCCATGCGGGCGTCCGGCTGCTGGGTGCACTACGGCTGAGCGATGCGCCCATCAACGGCTTGCGGTTGTGCGGCTTGTCGGGGCTGGCCTGGGACGAGGACGCCGACCTGCTGTACGCCCTCTCCGACGAGGGGCGACTGTTTCATCTGCGGCCGGAATTCGACGGCCAGGGCTTCCTCAGCGGCTTGCGCCCGGTCGCGGCGTACCCCTTGCGCGATGTCACCGACGCCCCGTTGCGCGCGCCCTTCGATGATTCCGAGGGGCTGGCGCTGCGCAACGGCGACAATGGCGTTTCCGGTGACGCCGAGTTGCTGGTTTCGTTCGAAGTCAAACCGCGCGTGGTTCGCTATAGCCCCAGAGGTGAATGGCGGGGCGAAGAAACCCTGCCGGCCCTACTGCGTAATCCGCGCAACTACCGTGACAATAACCAGGCGCTCGAAGCCATTACTCTCGATCCTGGCTGGAGCGTGCTGGTCGGCACGGAAGCGCCGCTGCGCGATGATCCGGCCGGACAGGTGCGTATTTTTACCCGCGAGGGCCGATTCTGGAATTATCCGCTCAGCCAGGCCCCCGGCAGCGCACTGGTGGATATGGCCATGCTGCCGGATGGCGGCCTGTTGACCCTGGAACGCGCTTTCGTCAATCCCTTGCGGCCCCTGATCATCAGCCTGCGCCGCACCGAGCCGCTGCCCGCGCCGGGAACGGATCCAACGCGGCTCAAGGTGGCCGATATTGCGGTGTTCGACAGCAGCCAGGGCTGGCTGCTGGACAATTTCGAGGGGTTGACCCGCCACCGCGACCAGCGGTTTTTTATGGTCAGCGATGACAATTGCAACGCCTGGCAGGCGACTTTGCTGGTGTATTTTGAATTGTGACCTACCCTATCTGTAAATTTTCCTGTGATAAGGCCTGCTCATGACTGCTTGTGGTAGGGTCAGATCATATCCAACGCCACAGGCTGTGATTGTTAGCCGAGTATCACAGAAAAATTTACAGGAGGTAAAATTTTGCTGAAAAATCAATGAAGAGGTTTTCGGCTGTCTCTTGGTAGCTGGGCAAGCGCCCTGATTTTAGGATGGATATCCGATGAATAAATCCACCATGACCGTCTGGCCGGGCCGGCCGTATCCGCTGGGAGCGACCTGGGACGGGGAGGGCGTCAATTTCGCCCTGTTTTCGCAACATGCCGAGCAAGTGGTGTTGTGTCTGTTCGACGCCAAAGGCAAGCAGGAGGTTGCGCAAATCCCGCTGATCGAGCGCACCGGCGGCGTCTGGCACGCCTATCTGCCGGAAGCCCGGCCCGATTGGCTGTATGGCTACCGGGTGCATGGCCCCTACCGACCGGAGGAGGGTTACCGCTTCAACGCCCACAAGTTGCTACTCGATCCTTACGCCAAGAGCATTGTCGGCCAGATTCACTGGAGCGACGCCCAGTTTGGCTACCGGATCGGCGGGCGCGGCGAAGACCTCAGCTTTAACACCCGCAACAGTGGGCCAGGAATGCCCAAGTGTCAGGTGGTGGACACCGCTTTCATGTGGGGCGATGACCGACCGCCGCGCATCCCCTGGCGCGACACCCTGATCTACGAATTGCACGTGCGCGGCTTCACCATGCGCCATTCCGACGTGCCGCCGCATCTGCGCGGGACCTATGCCGGTCTGGCCTGTGGGCCGGTGGTGGATTACCTCAAGGCGCTGGGCGTGACCGCAGTGGAGCTGCTGCCGATCCACTATTTTGTGGACGAGCGCCACCTGCTGGACCGGGGCTTGCGCAACTACTGGGGTTACAGCCCCATCGGCTATTTCGCCCCCGACCCGCGCTATGCGTCCACCGGCCATCCGGTGAGCGAATTCAAAAGCATGGTGCGAACTCTGCATGCGGCGGGCATCGAGGTGATTCTCGATGTGGTCTACAACCACACCGCCGAGGGCAATCAGTTCGGCCCCACCTTGTGTTTTCGCGGAATGGACAACGCGGTCTATTACCGGCTGTCGCCAGAGCATCCGCGCTACACCATGGACTATACCGGCTGCGGCAACACCCTGAACACCGCGCAGCCGCGCGTGCTGCAACTGATCGCCGACAGCCTGCGGTACTGGGTGACCGAGATGCACGTGGACGGGTTCCGCTTCGATCTCGCCGCCGCCCTGGCGCGAGGCCGGCATGAGGTGGAGCCGGCGGGGGCGTTCATGGCCATCATCCAGCAGGACCCGGTGTTGTCTCAGGTCAAGCTGATCGCCGAACCGTGGGATGTGGGCGAGAACGGTTATCAGGTTGGCCGATTCCCGCCAGGCTGGAGCGAGTGGAACGGCAAATACCGCGACGTGGTGCGCGATTACTGGCGCGGCGAGGGCGGCCTGATCGGCGAACTGGCCTACCGGCTCACCGGTTCCGCCGATCTGTACGAGCATAACGGACGCCGGCCCCCCGCCAGCATCAACTTCATCACCGCCCACGACGGTTTCACCCTGTACGATCTGGTTAGTTATAACGAACGCCATAATGAGGCCAACGGGGAGAATAATCAGGACGGCGAGTCGCACAATCGCAGTTGGAACTGCGGGGCGGAGGGCGATACGGAGGAACCGGAGATTCTCGCGCTGCGCCTGCGCCAGCGGCGCAATCTGCTGGCGACGTTGCTGTTGTCGCAGGGGGTGCCGATGCTGCTGGCCGGCGACGAGGTGGGCCGCACCCAGCGCGGCAACAACAACGCCTATTGCCAGGACAACGAACTGAGCTGGCTGGACTGGGATATCGCCTGGTTGCGGGAAAATCAGGAACTGCTGGCGTTCACCCAGCGCCTGATCCGGATTCGCCAGCAGCATCCGACCTTCCGGCGTCAGCATTATTTCCGGGGCATTCACGGCGACGGCGTCCGCGACATTTTCTGGTTCAACCCGGACGGGCGGGAAATCAGCGATGAGGAATGGACCCACGACTACGCCCGCTGTCTGGGGCTGTATCTGCCGGGCGCGGGCTTGCAGGAGCGGGATGAGCGCGGTCATGCGTTGATGGACGATGATTTCCTGCTGTTGTGCAATGCCCATCACGAGGAAATCCCGTTCGTGTTGCCGGCGCCCAGCGATGACACGCTGTTCGAGGTGGTGTTGGATACGGCGTTGCCTCAGGGCCAGCCGACCGAAGGGTTCGAGCATCCGTCCGAGGATCCCTATCCGGTGCAAGGTCGGTCGCTGGTGGTGCTGCGCCATCGCTGCGTGGCGTCCCCGGCTGGGACCTGAAAGAAAAAAGGCCGGGCGAAGGCGCCCGGCCAAAAACCACCAAAGGAGGATGTGCAGTAGACAGAGGAGAAGAAACGCCTGCTGCACGGTCGCTATTGTAGCGGGATATTTAGAGCAAACATACTACTTTTTGTTGTTTCTTGACAAAAAAACAACATTTTGTTTTAAAAACAACCGACCTAACCCGAAATTTACGGCAATTCCGGCAACGCCTCATCGTCGGATAGGGCCAGGATTGTATCAATTAGCCGATCCGGCTGGTTCACCCCGCCATGAACCATCAACATCCGCGCCTTGGCGATCAGTTCGATGGGGGTCAGCGGCGCTTCGGGATCGCCCTTGGCGTGGGTGCGCCGCACCGTCAGCCGTTCGCCGCCGCGCACCGTGACGGTTACCGCGCTGCCCCAAGCCTTCGGATAGGCCGAGGCGTAAGGTTCGGCGATCCGCACGGTGACCCGCTCCCGCAGCGCCGCCAGCTCCGCTCGCGCCGGTTCGGTGAACGCAGCAAAATCCACAGTCCGGCTGAGCGCCGCCGCTACGCAGTGGTGCAGGGAAAACTTGGCTTCATAATCGCTCTGCGGCAAGGGCCGATTGCACACGTCCAGCGCCGCCGCATAGGTTTCCACTTCTACCTCCTCAACCGTGCCGGCCACGACGCGCCGGCGCAATTCCTGGGCGGCGTCAATGGCCGGATGGGTATGGCGGCAGGACGGCCAGGGCTTGACCGAGGTCAGCAACAGTTGCCAGGGACCGTCCGGATCGCGCGTGATCGCTTCGGGATCCGGATCGGGACAGGTGGCGGCGAACCAGCCTTTCGCGCCTTCCAGCATGGTCGGCGGCCCGGTGAAGCCATACCGCGCCAGATCCGCTGCCAGGACGCCCGCTTCCGCCGCCCGCCCGGCGTGCAAATGCTTGGTCATCGTCCCCGCTTCCAGGAATTGCCAGAGTCCGGCCGACTGTGCGCCGGCGTTGCCCAGCGCGTGAACCGTCGCCGGCGCATCGAGATGCAGCAGTGCCGCCGTCGCCATGGCCGAGCCGTAAGGGCCGCAGGTGGCGGTGTTGTGCCACAGGCGGTAATGGGACGGGCCGACCGCCATACCGACCCGGGTTGCCGCCTCGAACCCCCACAGCACCGCCCGCAGCATGGCGTGACCGCGAATCCCTTCCCGCGCCGCTACCGCCCAGGCGGCTGGAATCACGACACAGCCGGGGTGCACCACCGAGGCCCGGTGCAGATCGTCGGTTTCGAGAATATGGGTCAGCGCCCCCAGTAGAAAAGCGCGGCGCGCGGCGTCGGTCGGCGCGGCGGTCTCGGCCCAGCGCAACAGGATGGCGCCCGGTTCGCTCGCCCGCCCGGCCAGCGCGTTCGCGATGGCATCCAGCACCAACAGCGCGGCGTGTTCCAGATCGGTGGGCGCGATGGGTTTGGTGGTGATCAGTTCGGTTAACCGCTGGGTCAGGGTTGGATCAGTCATGCGGTGCTCCTTGGACATGAGAGGGAAAGGGGAGGAGCGCGTTGGCGGTGCGCGGCAGGAGGATCACTGCAAGTGTAGCCGGCTTACCGGGCCGGCGGTGATCGGTCAGTCTTTCCAGGGCCGCTCGCAGGCGGTGAACCCTTGCCAGAGTTCGGGGAAGGCGCGTTCCTGGACATCCAGCCGGCAACCGTACCAGCCGTCGATGACCTGACGGGCGGCGGAAACTGCCCTGAGCTTGGCCTCATCCAATAACCGGCGCGCCACTGCGATGTCGTTCATGATGCCCAGGCTGTCTTGCAGCCGGGCCAGCGCGCTCAGATAGGCCTTGACCGTTGGCGCGGGGTACAGGCTGGCGAAGAAATCCAGGGCGTAGCGCAGTTCCTTGATGCGAATCCGCAGCCGGTGCCGTTCTGTAGCGGAAAGCTCGGCGAACGCTTCGCCTTGTTTCTCGACCCGCCGCTGGTCGCGACCGAGTAATGCGGTGGCGAAATCCACTGCCGGTTGCGCCAGCCGCTCCCGCCGCTTGTCGTCAAGGTCCTCCCGCCAGGGTCGGTCATTCAGCCAAGCCGCCAGATCGCGCGTCAGGTTTTGATAGCGGGGATCGGCCAGCGCCTCGCGCAGCGTGCGATGGTGCGTCTGGCGAAGGGTCTCGGCCTTGGTTCGGAACAGGGCCAGGCCGCGCTTGCGCGGGAAATGGGCCAGCATCGGCGCCATCCCTTCCTCCAGGAACACATCCCAGTCGCGGGCCGGCCCCAGGAAGCCATTCAGCCAGCGGATGTTCTCGACGAGCGCGGCGCTGGCCTCGCGGGGAATCAGCGGCCGGAAAATCTTGAGGCCCGACCGCAACCGGCGGAACGCCACCCGCATCTGATGGACGCCCTCCATTTGCCCGTCCAGCACTGCCGGTCGGTTGGCCTCGGCGTGGCGCAGGCACGCGCCGATGATGGCGACGAAAGCGTCTTCGCTGCTGCTGTCAGCATCCAGTTGAACCGGGGTGGCTTTAACGGGGATGATGGGTTTCGGGGTCACGGGGAAGTTCGGTTCCAGTTGTGAAAATGGAGTTCATCGGCATCGTGGACCTCAGCGATGATAATCCGGGCGTTGGGTTATCGGCCACTCCGGTTTGACAATAGACCGACTGGTCTATAGAATCATGCGCCATGACTTCCATTGACGATGTTCCCGGCACCCGCGACCGCTTGATCGCGGCCATGTCCGACTTACTGCAACGGCGCGGCTTGCACGGCATCGGGCTGAGCGACGTGTTGGCGCAGGCGCACGCCCCCAAGGGGGTGCTGTACCACCACTTTCCTGGCGGCAAGGTGGAATTGGCGGTCGCCGCCATCCAGGCGGCCGTAGCCTACATGAAAGCAAGGCTTGATCGCTTGCAAGCCACCCATGACGACCCCGTTCAGGCGCTTCGGGCCTGGCTGGACCACGCCCAAAAGCAATTGGAACAAAGCGATTTTGAACGGGGTAGTCCGCTGGCTACCGTGGCTTTGGAATCAACCGCCGCCGACCACGTCCTGCGGCAAGCCCTGGCCCAGGCATTTGGCGACATCAGAGAACTGCTGACGGGCCTGCTGTCGCAGGCCGGCGTAATGCCGGTTAGGGCGGCGCAACTTGCGACGTTGATGGTGGGGGCTTACGAAGGGGCTTTGATCCAGTCGCGCGTGGCCGGCAGCGCGCAACCGGTAAGAGATATTGCCGACGTGCTGTTGGAGTGGGTGCGTTGCGAAATGAAGCCGAAGACCGATCAGCAGGAACCAGAAAGTACCCATCCTTGAATCCAACGGGTTACAACTCCTATGAGAACTGAAAAAACCGCCTGTATTCTTTGCTCGCGCAATTGTGGGCTGGCCGTGGACATTGACGATGGCAAATTTGTTCGCGTTCGCGGCGATGAAGATCACCCTGCTTCCAAAGGTTATCTCTGCCAGAAGGCCGCGCGTCTCGATTACTACCAGAACCACGCCGACCGCCTGCAACACCCGCTCAAGCGTCAGCCGGACGGCAGTTTCGTCCAGGTAAGCTGGGACGAGGCGCTGACCGACATCGCCGCGCGGTTGCTGGCCATCCGCAAGCAGCACGGCGGCGATGCCTTCGCCTTCGTGGGCGGTGGCGGCCAGGGCAACCATCTGGGCGGCGCGTACAGCCGTCAGTTGCTCACCGCGATGAAAAGCCGCTATGCCTACAACGCGCTGGGGCAGGAGAAAACCGGGGATTTCTGGGTCAACGGACGCTTGTTTGGCCGCCAGACCTGCCACACCACCGAAGATGTCGAGCACGCCGACTACGTGCTGTTCATCGGCTGCAATCCCTACCAGTCGCACGGCATTCCCAATGCGCGCGACACCCTGCGCGACCTCAGGAAAGACCCACAGCGCACGATGGTGGTGATTGACCCGCGCCGTTCCGAGACCGCCAAACAGGCCGATATCCACCTCCAGCTTAAACCTGGAACCGACACCTACCTGATGGCCGCGCTGCTGGCGATCATCGTGCGCGATGGCCTGCACGACCGCACCTTCCTGGCCAAGCACTGCACCGGTTTCGAGCAAGTGGAACAGGAACTGCTGGCGATCCCGGTGGCGGATTATGTCCAGCGCGCCGACGTGCCGCTGGCCGACGTGGAACGGGTGGCGCGCGGCTTCGCCACCGCCCGCCGCGCCTGCGTGCGCATTGATCTGGGCATCCAGCACACCCTGCACACCACGCTCAACGGCTATCTGGAAAAGCTGCTGTATCTGATCACCGGCAATTTCGGTCGTCAGGGCGGCAACAATCTCCATGCGTATCTGTTACCGCTGATGGGCCACACCGACGAGAGAAAGAAACGGAAAGGCAAGGCGCTCAAGCGGACCGCGCATCATCAGATGCATCCCATCGCCGGCATCTATCCGCCCAACATCCTGCCCGACGAAATTCTCCATCCGGGCGAGGACCGGGTGCGCGCAGTGTTCGTGGACAGCGCCAATCCGCTCCTGACCTATGCCGATACGGACGCTTACGAACGCGCGTTCCAGTCTCTGGAGTTGCTGGTAGTCGTGGACGTGGCGATGACCGAAACCGCCCGTCTGGCGCATTACATTCTCCCGGCGGCCTCGCAATTCGAGAAATGGGAAGCCACCGGGTTCAATCTGGAGTTCCCGACCAACTTCTTCCACTTGCGCCATCCGTTGTTCGCGCCCCTGGGCGAGTCGCTGCCCGAACCGGAAATCTACACCCGGCTGCTGGAGAAGATGGGAGTCATGCCGCACTTTTCGCCGCTGGCGTGGGTCGCCCGGCTGGAGCCGAACCTTTCGGCGCATCTCGCCTACCTGGGCGCGTTGGCGGCCATGCTGGCCAGCCATAAGGACTGGATTCCGTATGCCGCCTCGCTGGTCTATCGCACGCTGGGGCCGACCTTGCCCGACGGCGCAGCGGCGGCGGCCCCGCTCCTGCCGCTGGCCGTGCAGTACGCCACGCAGCACTACGCCGCCGTAAAACGCGCTGGGCATGAGGGTAATCGCCTGACGCTGGGCAGCACCCTGTTTCATGCGATTCTCGCCGGGCGCTCCGGCATCACGCTCAGCCGGCATGAATTCGCCGACACCTGGTCCCTGGTCAAGCAACCGGATGGTCGCATCCACCTGGCGATTCCGGAAATGCTGAACGAGTTGCGCGCGTTGCCGACCGAGTTGCCGCCGAGCGCGGACTATCCGTTCGTGCTGATGGCCGGGGAGCGGCGCAGCTACAACGCCAACCAGATTTTCCGCGATCCGGCCTGGCGCAAGGTGGATAAGGACGGTGCCTTACGGATGCACCCGGACGATGCCAAAACGCTGGAACTGTCCAATGGCGAACACGCGCTTTGCCAATCCGCGCGGGGTGAAATCCCGGTCGTGGTCGAGGTGGACGACACCGTGCGCCGGGGTATGGTCACGCTGCCGCACGGCTACGGTCAGCGGTACAAAAACAGCACGCCCCTGGGTCCAGCCGTCAACCGGCTCACCGCCAGCGATCATTGCGATCCCTTCTCCAAGACGCCCTTCCACAAATACGTACCCGTCCACATTCGGAAAGTAGCGGCCAGCGTCGCCTGACTACAACCTCGAAAAAATACGGAGCGAACCATGAGCGCACTACGGCAAGACATTTCCATCGAGATTCTCAACCAGCGGGGAAAGGAATACCTGCCGGGCTATCTGGGCATCGAAATGCTGGAGTTGAAAGAAAACGCCCTCAGCAGCCACATGCCGGTCAAGAAACTGCATTTCGCGCCGAATGATTTTCTCCATGCCGCCAGCGTCGTCGCGCTGGCCGATACGACCTGCGGCTATGCGACGATTGCCCACCTGCCGGAAGGCGCACTGTCGTTCACCACGGTTGAACTGAAGAGCAACCACCTCGGCACGGTCAAGGAAGGACGCATCGCCTGCCTGGCGACGGCGCAGCATCTGGGGCGAAATACGCAAGTCTGGGATGCAGTGGTGACCGACGAAGCGAGTGGCCGCAAAATCGCACTTTTCCGCTGTACCCAGATCATCCTGTGGCCGAAGCAGTGATTGCTACGTCCTGTCATCGTTCAGGAAGCGGCTGAGAGCCTGATGCTACTCATGATTAAGGCGCGCAATGCTGTAAGGCGATTTCCATAAAAGACCTTACCAGGCCGACCTCTGTAGGGACACGGCGCCGCCGTGTCCCTACTGGCCCTACAGGTATAATCTTTCCAGGAAATCACCTAAGCCCGCGTTAGCGGCTTGCAGTTGACCTCCAGGCCAACTATGACAAAGCTGGCGACGGGGCGCGCGGCGCGGCTGGCGGAACAGTTGCGGCGGCTGGGCATTGATCCCGATTCGGTGTGAATCTCCTTGGGTTATACAGCTTTCCGGTCTGACTTGTGGAATTTTCGTAACCAAACCACCCCGGCGCTGTGCGCCACCCCTCCTTGAGAAGGAGGGGAATTTCCATGGCCTGTGTGGGGGCGCTATAGCACCTGCTTCAAAAACGTCTGGGCCCGGGGTTCCCTGGGCGCGGTGAAGAACTGCGCGGGCGGCGCGTCCTCCAGAATTCGCCCAAAATCCATGAACAGCACCCGGTTGGCGACCTCGCGGGCAAAGCCCATTT
>CALMNY010000299.1 GCA_937872125.1 uncultured Candidatus Competibacteraceae bacterium
GCCGAAGTGCGCGCGATGAGCGAGCGTCTGAACCAGCCGGCAGAGCTGTTTTCGCCCTCGCCTGCGGCGCAGTGCACGTCGGTATCGGTAGCGCTCGACTCGCCGGTGCTGAAACCGGCAAGACAGGCGGCCGGCGATGACCATACCGACCTTGACGGCGAGTTCGTCGTAGCTCTTGGCATCCAACTTATTTTCATGGATTGCCGGCAGACGCGGCGCAAAGGCATCTTTCATACTGACCATGCTCTGGCGCAGCACATCGTCAGTCTGCCACTTTTTACCATCCTTCAGGTGCAGCTTGGCGGTGGCGGCGCTTTGTTCGTGCTGATGCGTTGTTTCGGCGGCCAATACCAAAGCCGTTGGTGAACTGATAAGTATGGCGATAAGGCTGGCCATTTGAATAGAACGATAAAATTGTTTCATGATGATCTCCTATGGCGCTGTGAAGAGACATAAACGGCCAGTCTGATCAGACCGCCGTTATTTGAATTCGATGCGCGTTTTCATGCGGTCGCGTCGCTATAGCCCAGAAAGACATCTTCCAGCGAAGGCTCTTTGATGTGCAGGTCCAACACTACGCTGTCCAGCGCCGCCAGCGCATTGAGCATGGTCATTTTCCGCTCGCGGGGACAGCGCACATGCGCCATCGTCCCGTTGAATTGCACGCTGGCGGCCGGCTGATTCGCCAAGGCTTGCCGCAGCGCCTCTTCCGCGCCGGGCTGCAGGGTCAGTTGAAAATCCAGCGGCAGATTCAATTCCTCGCGCAGTGAATGGACCGTGCCCAGCGCCTGAATCTTGCCGGTGCGCATCAACGCCAGCCGGTCTACCCGCAGTTGAATCTCGGCGAGAATGTGCGAGGTAAGAATGGCGGTCACGCCCTGTTCCCGCAATTCCCGCAGGATTTGATAAAACTCCCGAATTCCCTGTGGGTCGAGGCCATTAGTAGGTTCGTCGAGAAACAACAGGCGCGGCGAACCGAGCAGGGCTTGGGCGAAACCGAGGCGTTGACGCATCCCCTTGGAATAACCGCGCACCCGTCGCCGCGCGGCATTAGCCAAGCCGACCTTTTCCAGCAGGGGCAGACAGGAACGGGGATCGGCGTCCTTCAATTTGGCGAAGAACAGCATGACTTCCAGGCCGGACAGATTGTCGTACAGGGCCAGGCTTTCCGGCAGATAACCGATGCCGCGCCGCACCTGCCGAAAGGCTTCGCCGCGCACCGGCTGGCCGTCAATATGAATCTCACCCCGCGTCACCGGCAGCAGGCCCAGCATCATTTTGAACAGGGTGGTCTTGCCGGCGCCGTTGTGACCGATCAGCCCGAACAACTCGCCGGCCTGCACCGTCAAATCCACCCCGTCCACCGCATGAGTTTCGCCGAAGTGTTTGACGGCGCCGCGCACTTCAATGACGTTGTATGCCAAGCCAATCACTCCAGTTGGAACGAAAAGGGAGCATCCGGGGGTTATTATCCCTGACACTGGGGCCGCGTAATAAGGGAAACTGCCGGGCAATCAGGCGCAAACTCTGCACCGCCGGGCTGTTCAACAGCAGTTTGACCAGCGGATATTTCCAGTTCAGCCGATCCACGACATCGTTGGCTTCATACGGCGTATCGCCAATACCATCGCCATCAGCGTCCCAGCCCACGTAATTGCTCCAGTAATTGCCCTTGCCCTTGCCCCATAGTTCGTTGCGGGTGGCGACATAGCGAATCTGGTTATGATTTTGAATAAAGTCGTTATGATCCACGTCGTTGTTAATCGAACCCGCCCACAGATGCACGCCGATCCGGTTCCCCATCACCAGATTGCCCTTCAGGACATTGTATTCGGCGTCGTAGATGAAAAAGCCCTTGCTGTTGCCGACGATGATATTGTTCTCGACCACCGAATCCTGAATGGTGCGCAGCATGATGCCGTGATCGGAATTATCCCAGGTACGGTTATTACGGACGATTTGCCGGCGCACTTCCATCAGCGCCAGTCCGCCGCGATTGCTATAAGCATCATTCTCCTCCCAGATATTGTCGTGGGAGTTCATGTAGTGGGTGCCATAGCGCACGTGGTGCATCTTGTTGCCGCGAAACAGGATTCGGAATGACACATCCACATAAATGCCATCGCGGACAAAACTGATGTTGTTGCCGATGATTTTGGCGTCATAACAGTTGTAAAGCTGAATGCCGTTGCCGCGTTGCGCGGAGGCGAAATCCCGCTTGCCGGTAATCAGATTATTGGTGACTTCGACCTCATTGGCCTTTTCCAGCCACATCCCGAACAGGGTATAGGCGAAATCATTGTTGCGGATGATGGCGCGATGCGCCCCCGGTTCGACGTAGATGCCGGCGTTCTGGGCGGTGAGATCGCCGCCACTGTCGCGGATGATGAAGCCCTCGATCACCACATCCGGCGACTTGACGCGGATCACGTCGCCCTGATTTTCGCCGCTGATGGTGGGACGGTTGACGCCTTGCAGCCGCAGCGGCTTATCAATCACCACATGATCCACGTAATAGCCGCGCTCCACCTTGACGGTATCGCCCGCTGCCGCCGCTTGCACGGCGGCGCTGATGGATTCGCCGGGCCGGACGGTCCATTCCGCCGCCGTGGCCCTGTCGAGCCATAGAGCGGCGAGCAGGACCAGCCAGCCCGTTGTTCTCAAAACATTTTTCATTCAGCTCGCCGCTCAGCGACCACCGCTGGCCGCTACCGCGTTCCGTCCACCGATAGAGTCCACTGGAATGAAATAGCCCTTTGAAGAAATCGGCGTCAGCGGCAAACCCGCCTTCTCGCGCCGCTTGCGTTCCTTGGACAACGGCGGACAGGCATGAGTGTCGTAATACAGGATCATGCAGTCCATGCACAACATACACTCGCGCTGGTCAATCCGGCCCTGCTGATCAATCGCCAGCGAACCGCACCCAACCGCGCAGGCCTTACAGGTTTGACATTCGGGTTTGCGCTTCAACGCGATCAGGCGCAAGTGCGAGGGAATCGCCAGCCCCGCGCCCAGCGGACAGAGATATTTGCAGAATGGCCGCTCCATGAACATCGAAGCGCCAAACAGCACCACCCAGAACAGGATGAATGGCCAGGAACGGTTCAATACGCCAACCAGGAACGTCGTCTTGAACGGCTCGACTTCGGCCAATTTTTCCGCCAAGCCCATCGAGAAGAACGACACCACCAGCAACACGACAAATATCCCGTATTTGACCCACTTCAGCTTGTCATGCAAGGGCTTGGGCAGGAAGAACTGGAAGCGTTTGAGGCCCAGGGCGCGAGAGACTTTATAGGCCATTTCGGTCAATGCGCCATAAGGACACAGCCAGCCGCAGAACAGTCCCCGCCCCCAGATAAACACGGTGATGATGATGAACCACCAGAAAATAAAGATGAGCGGATCGGACAGGAACAGCTCCCATTTCCACTGATAAATGATTGAGTGGAACCAGGTCAGAATCTGGGTAATGCTCGGCTGCGCCATCGCGTAATAGCCGACAAAGAGAATGCTGGCGGTCCAGAAGAAGTATTTGGGATAAGTCACCCAGCGTTTGTCTTTCCGATTGGCCCGCCGCACCAGTTTGTCCCGCATCACGTGGGTCACGGTCGCGCCGGCCAGCAACAGAACAAATAAGGTGATTTCCAGCCACTTCGCCTTCCACACCCGCAGCCAGGTCGGATCGGGCTTGATGACTTCCGGGCGGCCGCCTTCCAGATAGCGCGGCGCCAGCCAGTATTCCCGGTCGAAATTGATGAACGTCTTGGCCCCGGTTTCGTTGTCCTGCTTGTTGCCCAGGAACACCAGACTCCAGGGATAAGCGGCGCTGAAACTCGGGCTGCGAACGATGAAGATGCCGGATTCGCGGAAACGCGGCGCCCCAGCAGCGGCGATGCTGTAGAGATTGAGATAATCGGTGTCGCGGAAGGTGAAGCTGTCCATTTCCTGCGAGACCTGAATCCGATCATAAATGCCGCCGCGCACAAAGCCGGAGCCTTTGAAGGAACTACTGCCATTGGCGACGATAAAAATAGCGTGCTCGTTCGGCTTCAAATCAGCCATCAATCGCTGATAATTGCGCTCGCCGAGAATGTTGTGTCCCACATTGGGCGCGTTCAAATAGCCAAAGTACAAATCAATGTAGGGTTCCTTGCTGTCGCCCATGTCCAAATCCTTGGGCATGACCCGCAAGTGCTGAACGCTGCCCTCCTTGATCAAGTCCTCCCAGCTCAACTTTTCCTGGATGCCGGTAAATTTCGCCTGCGGTTTGGGAATGGGTTTGACGATGCCGGGCTGTTTGGCGATTTCGTAGGCGCTGCGCATGACGACCTGATTCTGCGCGATCACGGTCACGGTCGCCCCGGTGATCGCGTCAATACCGACATAACCGTCACCGCTGCGCGCCTTGCCAATCTCCACCTTGTCCCAGGCGAAACGTCCCACGAACTGCTTGATGAACTTGGTCAGTTCCCCCTCTGGGATGCCGACCAGCAGAATCGGCTCGCTGTGCTTGAGAATCTTCACGCCGATGATTTTGCCTTCCGCATCCATGCCCATCAGCGTGACCACGGGCTTCCCGGAATAAGCGGGAATATCCACGATGTCGGTAGACAGAAACACGTAACCGATCAGCTTTCGGTTTTGGTACGCCTCGACATAAGCCGGCTTGCCCTTGCGAGTGGAAAAACTATCGGCATCCGGCATCAACTCCTTACAGGGCGCGTAGGCGCACAAATCCGGGTCGGTGGACAATTGCGCCGGTAAAGGGGCTTCGTAGGAAGAAGCAGTCGCCAGCAGCGGGAACAGCAGGAGAGCAAACAGGGCGAAAATAATACCCAGCGCCGAATGACGCCGGGGAACTGACCAATAAGTGTTCATGATGAGAACCGTGCAAAAGCAACAGGACGGAGTTTCCCCCGTCCTGTGCCGAGCTGAAGGGATCAGGCTTCAACAAACAGGGTGCTGCGCATTTCCAGATGCAGCGCGTGGCAGAAGTGCGTGCAATAGCACCAGTACACCCCCGGCTTGTCGGCAATGAAGGTCACCGAGGCCGTTTGTTGCGGATTGACGATAAAGCAGATGTCATACTTGGGAATGGCGAAGCCGTGGGTCAAATCCTCGACCTTGTCGTGGTTGGTCAGGATGATGGTGACTTCGTCGCCTTTCTTGACCTTGAAGTTGGTCATGCTGAACTGCGGCGCCACCGAGGCCAGATAGATCGTGACCTTGTTGCCATTGCGTTCTATCCGGCTGTCGGTGAAGTTCTTCACCGCGTTCGGGAACTCGTCCATGCTGTAAATCTGCTTGGTCTTGACCAGATCGCGGCGGACGATGATGGCGTCGTGCGGTTCGGGATAGGCCGTGTGATCGTGAATCAGCTTCATCTTCTCGCCGCTGATGTCGATCAATTGCTCGGTTTCGACGTGCAGCGGACCCACCGGCAGGAAGCGATCCTTGGAGAACTTGTTGCCGGAATTGAAGAACTTGCCATCGGCTTCCTTGGTCTCGCCCATCGAGGTGTAGCCGTGGCCGGGCTGATAGTGCACGTCGATGCGATCCAGAACCGGCTGCGCCTTCTTGTCGCCCTTGAACTGGGCGATGGCCTTGTCGATGTTCCACTTGACGATCTGGCTGTCGAGGAACAGGGTGGTGTAGGCGTTGCCCTTGTCGTCGAAA
>CALMNY010000300.1 GCA_937872125.1 uncultured Candidatus Competibacteraceae bacterium
GCTCGACCTTGTGTACAGCGGCGGAGACCGCCGCGGCCACCAGGTCTTCCAGCATGTCCTTGTCATCGCCCACCAGGCTGTCATCAATCCGGATGCGCTGCACCTCATAGCGCCCGGTGATGACCACGCTGACCAGGCCACCGCCGGACTCGCCGGTGATCTCCATGGTTGCGATTTCCGCCTGCGCCTTTTGCAGATTCTCCTGCATCTTTTGCGCCTGCTTCATGATATTGCCCAAAGCGCCTTTCATCGTTTCCTCTCCTGGCCATTGCAATACGGTGGTCGCCGATGGAACGGCTACTCGTCGGTATCGTCACGCGGATGAATAGCCGCAATCCGCGCTTCGAATCTTTCCTGCATGTCCCGCACGTGCGGATCCCGGGCGATCTGCTCGGCGGCGGTCTGTTGGCGTTCCGTGTGTTGCTGTTTCCGGCGGTCTTCCGGCGTCGCCGTCACGCTGCCAAACTGGAATTTCAGGTCAACCGGTTTGCCCAAATGCTGTTCCAGCGCCGCTTTCAGCCGGTCCTTGATGTGTTGATTCAGCATCGGCTCGAGGCTGGGTTCCAACCTCAATTGGAGGCGATTGCCTTCATACACCATTAGTTCGCAGCGCGACGCCAGATTTTTTTCCCGCGCATTCAGATCGAGTTGTCTGAGTAACTGATCCCATTCCGAAGCTGGATGCGTTGGAGCCGGCGCGATGGACACTGGTGCGGGTGGGCGGGAGACTGAGGCAGTCGGAGCCATCACCGGCGCGGCAGCCGTGGTGGTCCGGCTGGGCGCCTGGGCTGGCGCGGTCGCTTCAAGCGTCGCGGGCCGGAAACAGAGCATCCGCAACAACACCATCTCGAACCCGCCGCGCGGCTCTGGCATCAGCGGCAGGTCGCGCCGGCCCAGCAGGGCAATCTGATAAAACAGTTGCACATCCTCCGGGACCAGCATCCCGGCCAGCCGCCGGGCGTCTTCCGGATCGGCCAGATCGTCATCCGGGATAGCTTCGGGCACGATCTGCGCCAGCGCCACCCGTTGTAGTAACGACAGCAGTTCGGCCAACACCGCCGCGTAATCGGGCGACAATTCATCCAGTTCCGCCACTTGGCGCAACACCTCTGGCGCGTCGTTGGCCGCCAGCGCCTCCAGCAACCCCACGACCCGCCGCCGGTCAATGCTGCCCAGCATGGCGCTGACCGCCACCGTTTCCACCCGTCCGCCGCCAAAAGCAATCGCCTGATCCAGCAGACTCAGCGCATCGCGCATACTGCCATCGCCGGCGCGGGCGATCAGTCGCACCGCCTCGTCCTCGCGGGGCACACCCTCCGCCTCCAGCACCTGATGCAGATACCGGGCGATCAGCGCCGCCGGCAACCGTTTGAGGCTGAATTGCAGGCAGCGCGACAGAATAGTGACCGGAAGCTTCTGCGGATCGGTGGTCGCCAGCAGGAATTTCACGTGCGGCGGCGGCTCTTCCAGCGTCTTCAGCAGGGCGTTGAAGCTGTGGGTGGAGAGCATGTGGACTTCGTCAATCAAATACACCTTGAAGCGGCCCCGGCTGGGCGCGTACTGCACGTTCTCCAGCAGGTCGCGGGTATCCTCGACCTTGGTGCGGGACGCCGCGTCTACCTCGATCAAATCCACAAAGCGCCCAGCGTCAATCTCCTGGCAGGCCGAGCATTGCCCGCAGGGATGGGAAGAAACGCCGACCTCGCAGTTGAGCGACTTGGCGAAAATGCGGGCGATGGTGGTTTTACCCACGCCGCGCGTGCCGGTGAACAGAAAGGCGTGGTGCAGGCGTTGCTGATCGAGGGCGTTGGTCAGGGCGCGGACTACGTGTTCCTGGCCCGCGAGTTCGTGGAAGGTGCGTGGCCGCCACTTGCGCGCCAGAACCTGATAGCTCATGCGGCGCTCCGGCAGTGAAGAGAAAGGGTGGCGCCCCCTGCCGGCCGTACCCCGGCGCCCGAGGCCACTGCTGCCGCTGCTCCCTTCCGGGCCTGACGGGGTTCACAGCTTGTCGTCGCGGGGGGACCGACAGGGGTCGCCATGGTTTCGCCATACCTCTGATTTCATGATAATCCATCGCTGCTTGGCTTGTCATCCTCAACCGGTAGCAAATAGTTTGCCCGCCACATCCTGAAAGGCAATCAATCTGTCCACGGAAGACACGGAACGCACGGAAAAAGAAGGAATTAAATGGATTTATCCACGGAAGACACGGAAGGCACGGAAAATAAGGAATTCAATTGTTTTCTTCCGTGGTTTCCGTGTCTTCCGTGGGCCGGGGTTTTTCGGTAAAGCAGGCGCACATCCCAATAAATTCTCTTATTTTCTAGGTCGTTAGCAGTTCACTGGAAAAATCATTCAGAGCTATCCATGGCGCTATAATCCTCACTCCCAACAACGACAACCAGGGAGTGATGAGCGCTATGACACGCCGGGAACTTTTGCTGCAATTGCTGGGGCTGGCCGCCTGCGGAACGTTGCCGGCCTCATGGGTCCACGCCGCTGCAACCGGAAGCGATTCTGCAACCGAGGGTCAGCCCTTCAGCCAGGAGTGGCTGCGCGAAACCGCACAACGCCTGGCGCGGGAGCCCTACAATCCCCCCGCCGACGCCCGGCCGCCGTGGCTGGCGGCGATGAATTACGATGACTATCAGGCGCTCAACAACTTTCGCGCCGAGCGCAGCTTGTGGGGCGGCGGCGAATTGCCATTCCAGGCGCGGTTTTTCCATCTGGGGCTGTATTTCCATCATCCGGTCAGCCTGTACGAAGTCGCCGACGGCATCGCCCGTCCGATCCATTTCTCTCCAGACCTGTTCCAATACAACCCCAAGGTCAAGGACAAGGTCCCCGCGCAGATCGGCGATCTGGGCTTTGCCGGCTTCCGCGTCAACAGCCGCGCCGACTGGCAACGCGACATGTTCTCCTTCCTCGGCGCCAGCTATTTCCGCGCGGTCGGCGCCAGCAAGCAGTACGGCTTGTCCGCTCGCGGCCTGGCGATTGACACCGGTATGGAACGCCCGGAGGAATTTCCCGCCTTCCGCGCCTTCTGGCTGGAGCGGCCCGCGCCGACCGCCACCGCCCTGACCCTTCACGCCCTGCTCGACGGCCCCAGTATCGCCGGCGCCTACCGCTTCATTGTGACCCCCGGCGATGTGACGGTCATGCAGGTCGAAGCCCGACTGTTCCCGCGCCGACCCATCGAACGGCTGGGCATCGCGCCGATGACCTCGATGTTCCAGTGCGGCGAAAACGACCGGCGCATCGCTGACGACTATCGCCCGGAAATCCACGATTCCGACGGCCTGGCGCTATGGACCGGCACGGGCGAATGGATCTGGCGGCCGCTCGTCAATCCGCACTACATCCGGGTCAACTCCTTCCTGGACGACAACCCGCACGGTTTCGGCCTGTTGCAGCGCGACCGCGAGTTTGCCCACTACCAGGACGACGCTGCTTTCTATCACAAGCGTCCCTCGCTGTGGGTGGAACCGGTAGGAAATTGGGGCCGGGGCATGGTGCAACTGGTCGAACTGCCCACCGCCGACGAGACTCTCGATAACATCGTAGCGTTCTGGAACCCGGCGCAGGCGGCGGAACCGGGCCGGGAACTGGCGTTCGATTATCGCCTGTACTGGGGTGCACAACCCCCGGTTCGCTCCACGGTCGCCGAGGTGGTGGCTACCCGGCTGGGCACCGGTGGTATGCCGGGCCAGAAGCTGAACGAGCCGATGCGCAAGTTCGTGATTGATTTCCAGGGTGGGCTGCTGGCGCAGTTACCCCAGGACGCCAAGGTGCAAGCTGTGGTGACTGCCTCGCGCGGGGAAATCCGCGATGTAGTGGCCCGGCCCGTCAAGGAATCCGATCTGTGGCGCT
>CALMNY010000301.1 GCA_937872125.1 uncultured Candidatus Competibacteraceae bacterium
CGCTCGCGTGGCCCGACCGTGACCGTGACCGGAACCAGCAGGGCCTGGCTCTGGACGCCGCCCTGCGCCAGCGCCGCTTTCAGCCGCTCATACAGGATGCGCTCGTGGGCGGCGTGCATGTCTACCACCACCAGCCCGGCGGGGTTTTCGGCCAGCACGTAGCAGCCGTGCAATTGCGCCAGCGCATAGCCCAGCGGCGGCGGTTCGGCGACCGCATCCAGCGGAGCGGCAGCGGGCGCGGATTCCGCTGCGGGTGGGGACGTATGAAGCTCACCATAAGCCGCCAACCGCTGACCTACCGCCAGTGGCAAGCCCGACTGGCGGGCTTCCGCGCCACCGCTGGCTCTACCGGTGAACCCGCCGGCGGACCATGGCGACGCGCTGGATCGAAGGGCCGGCGCTGGCGCAAGGCCAGGCCGCGCTTGCGCCAATGCCGTTTGCACGCTCTGGCGGATGAAGGCGTGAATCAGCGCCGACTCCCGGAAGCGCACTTCATGCTTGGCAGGATGAACGTTGACATCCAGCGCCGTCGGCTCCAATTCCAGATGCAACACCAGCGCCGGATGGCGGCCCTGGGGCAGCACGTCCTGAAAGGCTTGCCGCACGGCGTGGGCCAGGGTTCGATCCCGCACCGGCCGGCCGTTGACAAAGAAATATTGCTGATCCGGCTGGGCGCGGGCGACCGCCGGCAATCCGAGCCAGCCCCACAACTTCAGGCCGGCGTCGGCGCGATCCAGAACTACGCTGGCGGCGGCGAACTCGTGGCCGAGCAATTCCGCGACCCGGTGGGTGCGCGCCTCCGCGCTGGCGGCAGGTTCCAGGTCCAGGATCGCCCGCTGGTTGTGCCACAGCCCGAAACCGACCGCAAACCGGCTCAGTGCCAGCCGAACCAGGTTGTCCTCGATATGGCCGAATTCGGTGCGCTCGCCGCGCAGGAATTTGCGCCGGGCCGGAACGTTGAAGAACAGATCGCGCGCTTCGACCGTGGTCCCGACCGGATGCGACGCCGGCGCGGGTTCGCTGATCACATCGCCGCCATCGCCGGCAACGCGCCAGCCGGTCTCCTGACTGGCGACGCGGGAAGTCAGGGTCAACCGGGAGACCGAAGCGATGCTGGGCAGGGCCTCGCCGCGAAAGCCCAAGCTAGCGACGTGTTGGAGATCATCGAAACTGACGATCTTGCTGGTGGCGTGGCGGCTCAGCGCCAAGGCCAGATCATCGGGATGAATGCCGGCGCCGTTATCGCGCACCCGGATCAACCGAACGCCGCCCTGCTCCACCTCGACGGTGATGCGGGTCGCGCCGGCATCCAGGCTGTTTTCCAGCAACTCCTTGACTACGGAGGCCGGACGTTCGACCACCTCGCCGGCGGCGATCTGACTGACCAGTTGCGGCGGCAGCCGCTGGATGCGCGCGCTCACCGTGAGGAGAATCCCGCGATGGGTGGGGAAATGGCGAGGTAGCGGGTAGCGAAGTAGCAAGGTTGAGAACTGCTACCCGCTACTTGCTACTTGCTACTTGCTACTCGCTCTTGGGCGATTTCCATAAAAAACCTTACCCGGCCGACCTCTGTAGGGACACGGCACCGCCGTGTCCCTACGGGTCCTACAGGTATAATCTTTCCAGGAAATCACCTTACTTGATCACCTTCTGCAAGGCTTCCAGCACCTGCTTGGCGCCCGGCGAGTTATCCGGCTGATCGCTGGCGTCGCGCATGACCACAACCGTCTGTTGCCCCTGGCCCGACAGCCGCACCCGATAACGGGTCCCTGGCGGCGGCGCTTCCGGTTTGCTGCGCCAGAACGCCAGCTTGGACAACCAGCCCTCATCGCCCGGCTTCTGGTTTTCCTTTTCGGGATCGCGGTACTCAACTACGTACAGGCCCTGGCTGCGGTTCTGCTCCTCGACCGCGTAATTGCTGCTGTCCAGCGCCAGTCCCACCAACCGCCAGGCGCGGGAATAATCCTCGCCGACAATCAGTCGGTTTTCACCGCCCTGCTCAACCAGGCTTACGCGCGGCCCGGCTGGGGCTGTCCCCGCCTTGGCTTTTTGGGCTTCGGCGCGCTTCTCCGACGCGCCCAGATAGACCGTCAGCCGATTGAGCATCTCGGCTTCCAGCTCCGGATCCGCAGGTCGCCGCTGCCAGACATAGGTATTGGAGGAACTGGCGGTCGAACCGCCCACCGCCACTTCCTCCACTCCGGAGTGGGTCAGGTAGACCTCGGTGCTCCCGCCATCGGTGCTCCGCTCCAATCGGGTCCGGAACCGGTCGCGCGTGGGCGCCGAATACAGGATGTCCAGATATCTTTTCAGAATGGCGCGCACACCGTCCTGGGGAATATCGGCGCGGTTCTCCACCCAGTCGGTTTCCATGATGCCGATAGTCGGATCATCGCGCTTCAGGGCGAAACCGTTGCTGGTCCAGAACTCGCGCACCTTGGGCCAGACCTGATCAGCCGGGGCCGCAATCAGCAGCCAGCGCTGATTGCCCTCCTGCTCCAGGGTGATGCCGGGTTGCGGCGGCAATACGGCTGCGGTTTTACTGGCCTGGGATTGTTGTTGACCGCCACGCTCGCTGGCGTAGGCCGACAAACTGGCTGATCCAGCCGGATTGATCTCCGGCACCACCAGAGTGTCGTCAATGGTGGACGCAGTGAGGTCCGGCGGCACTTCGAGCCGTTGCCCCGGCTTGCTCTGGCGGTAATCCGGCCGCCGGTCGGGCACCAGGGTGTCGAAGCTGGTGGAACAAGCCGCCAGCGCCGTCAGCGCCGCCACCAGCGTCGCCGCGCGGCCTGAGGAAGAGGAGAAGCGTATCGTCATGGCGAGTTAGATCACTCCGGCCTGTTGCATCGCGGCGCGCACCGCCGGCTGACAGGATTCGGACAACGGCGTCAGCGGCAAGCGAATGCCCGGCGGAATCAGGCCCAACTGGTGGACCGCCCATTTCACCGGGATCGGGTTGGATTCGAGAAACAGGGCCTTGTGCAGGCCAGCCAGCCGGTCATTGATCGTCTCGGCTTTGGCTTGGTCGCCGGCCAGCGCGGCGGCGGCCATCTCGTGCATCAGGCGCGGCGCGACGTTGGCCGTCACCGAGATCACGCCCTTGGCGCCGCTCAGCATCGCTTCGGCGGCAATGCCATCGTCGCCGCTGTAAACATCCATACGGTCGCCCAGGCGGCCCACCAGGTCCTGAATGCGTTCAAGCGTGCTGGCTTCCTTGATGCCGACGATGTTGGGAATGTCGGCCAGCCGCTCGACCGTTTCCGGTTTGAGATCGCAGGCGGTGCGGCCCGGCACGTTGTAGAGAATCTGCGGAATCGGCACGTTGTCGGCGATCAGCTTGTAATGCCGGTACAACCCTTCCTGGGTCGGCTTGTTGTAATAGGGGGTCACCAGCAGACAGGCGTCGGCGCCCACCTCCATGGCGCGCTGGGTCAGGTGCAGCGCCTCGGTGGTCGAGTTGGCCCCGGTGCCGGCGATCACCGGAATCCGGCTCCGGACCAGTTCCACCACCCGGCGCACCACCTCAATGTGTTCCTCGAAATCCACCGTGGCCGACTCGCCGGTGGTGCCGACGGAAATAATCGCGTCGGTGCCATTTTCGATATGAAACTCCACCAGTCGGGCCAGCGCCTCGAAATCCAGCGCGCCATCCGCCGTCATCGGCGTCACCACCGCCACCATACTGCCATGAAACATAGTCTTATGCTCCCCGTCTACCCGCAATCGCCGCATGGTACGGTGACCGGGCGGGCTTGACAAGCGCCC
>CALMNY010000302.1 GCA_937872125.1 uncultured Candidatus Competibacteraceae bacterium
AATTTGGTGGAGCAGAAGGGGATCGAACCCTCGACCTCCGCATTGCGAACGCGGCGCTCTCCCAGCTGAGCTACTGCCCCATGATGAAATGAGGGAGTGAATACTACAATCTTCGCCGGTCATTGGCTAGACCCCCGCACCGGAAAAATTCCGTCCTCGTTTCTCCTCCGCCGCTTGCCGAATAGCCGCAAACAGCGGCGCAAACACCGCCGTGGCTACCCGGGCAAACTCGTCATCCAGCGGATCGCTATCCCGAAACGCCAACTGGTAATAGATATTTTCGCGCTCCGGCGTAACCTTCTGAAAATCATCGCCTTCCCACTGACGCCGCGCTGCCCGCAACGCTTGATCCATGTCCGGATTCTTCGCATGGAGCAGTTCGACATAGACCAGCGCACTCTTGGGGAAAAAATGCAGCAGGCGTTGTGTCCCCTGCCAGTACCATTCCAGCAACGCCCGCAACTGCGCGGCGGCGTCCTCAACCGGCTCCAATATGATTTCCTTGTCTTCCGCTACCCAGTAACTCACCAAGGTCATGCCTTCCGGCGCCGCGACGTTCAGCGCCAGATGGCTTAACCACAGATTCAGATAATCATTGGCCTTGATGGACGCCAGCCGATACCCGACCCGCCCGCCGGGCGTGATCCCGGTCAGGCGCCCGCTGAGATCAAACTCGCCCAGCTTCAGTTCCAGATCCAGTGGCTCCGGGTCCCGGCGCGGCAACACCCGCCCCAGACGCCCGGCGAAGCGCGTCACCCGCTCCTGAGCCTGACTGAATACACAGTCGCCGACCTGACCGTGCGGCAACGCCCCGCTGCCCCGCATCGCCGCCTGAATCGTCGTCGCTGACCGCCCCTCCCGATGCAGTTCCAGCATTCGACCCAGCAGTTGATGGCTTTCCAACCCGTTTAACACGAACGGCTCGCGGGTCGCCAACTCTTCCTCGCTCTCATCAGGCCGGACGCCCAGCCGCTCCCGCAACAACCAGCGGGCGGGATTGCGGAAGAATCCGGTCAGACGGTCCAGGGTCACCCGCCGAAGAGTCGGCTCCGGCTCCGGCAGTTCCGCAGTCAGCAGCGGCGCCGGTTCGCGCCCGCCCCGCCCGGCCTGCCGACTGGCCTCGGTCAATTCCCGCGCGTAGCTGAACAGGCGGTCGTCGCCGCTGAAATACCGGCGACTGAATGCTTGCAACGGATGGCGCGTTATCAGTTGCTCGCGGGGCCGGCCACCGTCCGGGCGATAAAAACTCCGATCCACCACATCCAGCAACTCGCTGACCAGCACCGATGGCGGCAAGGGCGTGTTGTCGCAGATGCTCTGGCCGACAGTGCTGATCAGGAGACAGCGCCGGGCCGACAGCAGGGTTTCCAGAAACAGATAGCGGTCATCGTGGCGGCGGGCGCGGTCGCCGCGCCGGAACCGGGTCGCCATCCGGTCGAAATCCACCGGATGGTGCAAGCGCGGATAGGCGTCGTCACTCATCCCCAGCAGGACGATCACCGGGAAGGGAATGCTGCGCATCGGCGTCAGGGTGCAGCAGGTCACGCCACCACTGAGAAACCGCCCCGCCGGACTCTCGGCGGCGTTCAGGGCGTGGCGCAGGGCCGACTTGACCACCGCCAGCCCCACCGGCTCGGCAAAACCCGCCTGTTCGGCGTGGACGCGCAACGTTTCCAGCGCAGCGCGAATCCGCTGAATTTCATTCTCTTCGCGGTCCCGGGCCTCGAAAAACTGGTTCAAAACACGGTGCAGACTTTCCACCCAGGCCGCCAGCGCCCGGCTTTCCCGCAGTTGGGCGTCCAGCCCGAACAGCGCCTCGACGAACGTCTGCCACTGGCCCAGCGCCTGCGCCTCGCCGCCTTCCACCTCGTCGTGCGGCAGGATACCGGCGTACAAATCCCGCCTGCGCCCCGGCAGCGCGTACCCGAGTAACAGCCGGTCCAGCCCCATCCGCCAGGTGTGGTCCATCGTGGCCGGCAACTCCCACAGCGCCTTGGTGCCGGCGTCAAGCCCCCAGCGAATGCCGGCGTCCCGCGTCCAGCGCCGAATCCGGGCCAAATCGGCCTCGTCCAGCCCGAACCGCCGCCGCACCGCCGGCAATTCCAGCAGGCTCAACACCTGGCTGGCGTCGAATCGCCCGCCGCCCAGTTCCAGCAACGCGAACAAGCCTTCAATCAGCGGCTCCTCGGCGGGCGCGCCCCGGTCGGCGATGCTGAACGGAATCCGCCGTTCACGCGGCGCGCTGGCGAACACCGCCTCGATCAGCGGTCCGTAACGGGCGATGTCAGGGGTCATCACGATCACGTCGGCGGGTCGCAGCGTCGGGTCCGCCGCGAACAGCGCCAGCAGTTGATCGTGCATCACCTCAACCTCGCGCATCGGCCCGTGGCAGGCGTGAATCTGGAGCGAACGATCATCAGGCCGCAGCGGCAACGGCGGATGGTCATCACGGCCCCGCTCCCGCAAATGCAGGATGTCGGCCTGTAACCGGTGCAGCAGATCCTCGCCCTCCGGTTCAACAAAGCCATCCCACTCGACGCGCGGCCAGGCATTCAGCAAATCAATGAAATCCCGCCCCTGCTTGCCCAGCGAAGCCAGCAGCGGATGGCCAACCGTCAGATACGCCTCGTCGGGATCAACCTCCTCACCCAGCCGGGCCAGATCACGCTCGGCCTGAATATCGCCCCAGTATTCCTGACACGGGTTGAGCAGGAACAGGTGAATATCTATGTGTTGCGCCAGCGCGGCCAGCAACTCCACATCCAGCGGCGGCAGCGCGGACACGCCGATGACGCTCACTCGCTCCGGCAACTGGCGTCGGTCGAAATCGCCGCTGGCCAGACGTGCATGGAACCGCGCCTGCACTCGCACCCGGTGCGCCTCGCCGCCGCGCGCCAGCCGCCGCCACAATTCCGCCTGCCAGTGATCCTCCTGGCCCGCCTCCCAGCGGCTGATCCAGTCGGGCCGGTAGACCAGATACTGGTCGAAGCAGTCGGCGATGCGGCCCGCCAGTTCATAGCGACGGAATTCGTCGCGGCCATCGCCCAGATAGGCCCGCACCGGCGCAAAACAGGGGGTATCCTCCACGTCCTGCAACAATGCCATCAGCCGCCAGTGCAGCACGGGACGGTCGAAGTTGGAGGTCGGCGGCAAATGGCGCAGCACGGTCCGGGCCATGGTCCACAGAAAGGTCGCCGGCAACTGGAAACCCACATTGGCGCACACCCCCAGCCGCTCGGCCAGCCGCAATCCCAGCCAGCGCGCCAGGCCGGTCCCCGGCGTGACCACCACCTCGCGCGCCAGCGGCGACCGCAGTGGTTGGCCCAGCAGATCAGCCAGCCGGTCGGCCAGCATTTCGAGGCGGTTGCTCTGGTAGCTGTAAAAGGCCATGGCGCACCGAAGGCAAGAAAAGACAGGGATTCCAGACAGCGTCCAGTCAGGTCCTGGGGCCTGACCGGCCATGCGCCGCCAGCCGCCGCAGGGCTGCGCTCAGGCGCGGGTCCGGCTGCGCGCGGGCGGCGGCTTCCAGCACCTCGGCGTTGCGCCGGGTCAGCGTCAGGCGCCGGTGCGGGGCTGGAGACGGAACGGCCGCCGGCATCACCCGAATGCGGGGTTTGGGCAGAGTGATGTTGAGCTGCTGGCCCAGCGCCTGCCGGATGGTGGGCAGGGCATAACGCAGCCGGGTCGCCCAGGCGGCGGAATCCGTCTGTACTTCCCAGCGTTCCGCATTGAGCTCGAGCAGTACCGCATGATCACGTAACAGCGGCGGCAGATAGGCGCGAAAAATCCCACTCAGCCGGACCAGACGGCTCGCCCGCGCCATGAGTTTCCCCAGCACCCCCGACGGATGGCGCAGCACTTCGCCCACGGTCCGCATTGAAGCAATGGAAGAATTGGACGGCTCGTCCGGGCCGAGCGGCAAGGGCGATGGCGCGACCTGGACCGGAGGCGCCGGCGGTGAGGTCGGCACAGCATCCAGCAACCGGAGATAGGCGGGCGTCGCTTCGGCGACTGCCGCCGGTTTCGGCGGCGCCACCGGCGATTCAGCCGCCAATTCCGCCTCGGATTTTGGCCCATAACCGCGCAGCATCTTCAACAACTGCGTGGTGTGGCCGCGGGCCGCCGCGCGGGCATCCGCATCCGCCATGATCACCCCCTCAGTTCAAACGCCATGCTCGCCCACTCCGCCTCCAGCCGGGCCAGTTCCTCCGGCGTATTGACGTTGCGGAAGAACGCCGGCCAGTCGGGAAACTCCACACGAGCCGGCTGATGTCGCTGCAACCAGCGGCCCACGCCGCCCTCCCCCGCCGCCAGCCAGGCCGCCAAATCATCGCGCAACCCGACCGAAACCAGGGCAAACACCGGCTGCCAGCATCCTTCGCCATAAGCCACGCTGACGACCGTCCCCGCCTCCACCAGCGCCGCCCGCATCCGGGCCGCATAGTCCGGCGGCAACAGCGGCGAATCGCAGGGCGCCGTCAACACCCAGGGCGTTGTCGCCACGCCCAGCGCCGCCCGCATTCCCGCCAGCGGTCCCCGAAATCGCTCGTCCTCATGATCACTAATCACCCGACAACCGAACCGCTGGTAATGTTCCTGATGACGGTTGGCGCTGATCAGCAATTCCGCCACCTGCGGCTTCAACCGGCGGACGCCATGGGCGATCAGCGGTTCGCCGGCCAGCGGCAGCAGGCCCTTGTCGCGCCCGCCCATCCGCTCGGCACGGCCCCCCGCCAGCAGGACGCCCGTCACCGTATTCCGGGGTTCCGTCCTCAGCCGCCCCTCCACGCCGTTCGCTCCATCAAACCAGCGGCAGGCTCACGTGCAGCACACCGGGGTCATCGGGCGTTGCGCTGATCTTGAAGCGGAGGGCGCGATTGAGCCGCAACATCGGTTCATTTTCCCGCAACACTTCGCCGTACAGCTCCTTGATCCCCCGGTTCTTGGCGTACTCGATAATGTAGCGCATCAGCATCGGTCCCAGCCCCAGCCCGGTCATGTTCCGGTCCACCAGAATCGAATACTCGGCTCGCTCCATATCCGGGTCGGCGTTGCAGCGCACCACCCCCCAGATTTTCCCCTTGCCGGGCAGGCAATCCGGTTCGGTGACGATAAACGCCATCTCCCGCTCGTAATCGAGCTGGGTCAGCCGGGCGGCCATTTCGTGCGGCAACTCGCGCAGCGGCTGGAAAAACCGCATCCGCACATCCTCCGGCGGAATGCGCTTGACCAGTTCCTGTAGCTCCGGCTCATCTTCGGGCAGGATCGGCCGCATCAGGAAGGAGCGACTATCCGGCAGGTCGTACCGTCGCTCCAGTTCCTTGGGATAGGGCGAAATCGCCAGCCGTTGCATTGCCGGCATGGTGTCAGACTCAATCAGGATGTTGGCGTCCAGCGCCACCAGATGATTGGAATAGACCCAGATCGGATTGATGTTCATCTCGATGACTTCGGCCAGATCCACCACCATCTGCGAGAGTTTGATCAGGGTCAGCGCAATGTCGTCCAGGTCCACCGGCCGACCGCGATTGGTGCGCAGTTGGCGGTACAAGCGGGTGCGCGACATCAGATCGCGGGCCAGTTGCATGTTCAACGGTGGCAAGGCATAGGCGACGTCGTCAATCACCTCCGCTTCGGTGCCGCCCTGGCCAAAGAAGATCACCGGCCCGAATCGCTGGCCGGTGCGCACCCCCATCATCAGTTCGTAAGCGCCATGCCGGGACTGCATCGGCTGCACCGCGAAGCCGTCAATCGCTGCCTCGGGCGCCAACTCGCGCACCCGTTCCAACATGCCGGTAGCCGCCATCAGCACCTCCAGCGGATTCTTCAACCCGAACGCCACGCCGCCAACCTCGGACTTGTTGACGATGTCCGGCGAGAGAATCTTGAGCGCCACCGGATCGCGCAATTCCAGGGCGATATCGGAAGCGGCTTCCGGCGTCGAAGCGAAATGCAGCGGCGCCGTCTGAATCTGGTAGGCGTTCAACACCTGGCTGGTTTCATAGGCGTTCAGCCGGCGGCGGCCCGCGGTCAAGGCAATCTGGATGATGCGGCGGGCGGTTTCCGGATCAGGGGTGAACTCTTCCGGAATCGAGGGCGGGGTTTCAATCAGCAGTTCCTGATTGCGCCGATGCTGCGCCAACCGCATGAACGCTTCGACGGCATCGCCAGGCGCCAGATAGGTCGGAATATGGGCGTCCTTGAACCGTTCGCGGGCCTGTTCCACCGACGTCTCGCCGACCCAGCAGGTCATGATCATTCGCCGACTCTTCATCCGCTCGATCACCGCCTTGGCGCACTCTTCCGACCGGTTCACCGAGGCCGGGGCATGGACCACCAACACGCCATCGGCGCCCGGCTCCTGGAGCAACAGGTCCAGCGCCTTGCCGTATTCGTTGGGACCAGCGGTGTCGCCCAAATCCACCGGATTCTCCATCGGATAACCGGGCCGACAGGCGCGCGCCAACTGCTCGCGGGTCGCCGCGCTGATCTCGGCCAGATGGCCGCCGTGCCGCAGCAGGGTATCGCTGGTCAGCAGCGCCAGACTGTAGCTGTTGCTGAGGATGGTCAACCGGTCGCTGTAGACCGGCTTGGCCGTAGCCAGAGTTTCGGCGGCGCCGAACAGTTGTTCGATGTTGTTCACCCGCAGGATGCCGGCGCGCTGGAACACCGCATCGTAGACCGCATCCTCGACCGCGCCAGCCCGGAAATCGCGCGGCTTGAGCACGATCACCGGCTTGACCCGGGCGGCGGCGCGAGCGGCGGACACGAATTTGCGGCGGTTGCGGGTATTCTCCATGTACATCAGGATGGCGCGGGTATTGCCATCCCGCAGCAGATAATCAATCAGATCGCCCAAATCCACATCCCAGCGCATCCCCACCGAGATCACGTGCGAGAACCCGATGTTGCGGCCGGTAGCCCAGTCAATCACGCTGCGGGTGATCGCCGCGGACTGACACAGCAGCGCGATGTGGCCCGGCAATGGCCGGGTCGGGTTCAGACTGGCGTTGACATTGGCCGACGGCACGGCATAACCGAGATGATCCGGCCCGATGAGGCGCAGCAGATAGGGCTTGGCAGCCGCCAGAATCTGCTGCATCAGGGATTCACCCTGATCCGGGTATTTGCGCAGCATTTCCTGACTGAGCAGCGCCGGCCTGGCGCCGCTATGATCCTGCAACACTTCCCGACTGAGCAGCAACGCCGCCCGGGTCCCCCGCGCACCCAGCTCGCTGATCAGGGCCGGGGCCTCTTCAAGCGGGGTCGTCAGAATCGCCAGGTCCGGCGTGACCGGCAGACTGGCGATATCCTTATAGGCCAGTACGCCCGAAATGGACCGGTGGTCCGGATTGACCGGCATCACCGGCCCTTTGAAACCGCCTTCGATCAGATTGAACTCCACAGTGGCGTCAGGACCGTTGGCGGCTTTGCCGCGACCGATGACCGCGATGGAGCGGGGCTTGAACAAATATTCGAGATTGCGAATGGTCATGAGGCGCCTCTTGCGCGAAAAAACCGCCGGGATCAGCCGGCAGATTAAGTCAGAATGGTTCTATGGTAGCGCGATTCCGTTCCGCTGGCTTGGCTTGACTGGCGGCGCCGGGCTTGGCGGTTGCCCGGCTTTTCCCTAACAATAGGGGTTACCGACGATGATGATCCAAACGCGAGGACCGGCATGAACTGGACGACGATACGCAAAACCCCGGCATCGGGCGAACTCGCACCGAATCCGGTGGACGCCGCCCCTGTTTCCTGGGAAACAGCCCGCGCCGAACTGGAAGGTTTGCCCGGCGGCGGCCTGAACATCGCCCACGAAGCAGTGGACCGCCAAGTCCGGGCGGGTCGGGGCGAGGTCATCGCCCTGCGCTGGCTGGGCAAAAATGGCGAGCGGCGCACGTTCAGCTACGCCGAGTTGGCCCGGTTGAGCAACCGCTTCGCCAACGGGCTGAATCGCCTGGGTATTCGTCGCGGCGACCGGGTCTGTGTGCTGGCCGGGCGGCTACCGGAACTGTACATCACTGCTCTGGGCGCATTGAAAGTCGGCGCGGTATTTTGCCCGCTGTTTTCCGCCTTTGGCCCGGAGCCGGTGCGGGTGCGGCTAGCCAAGAGCCAGGCGCGGGTGCTGGTCACCACTTCGCTCTTGTACGAGCGCAAGGTGCGGGAACAACGCTGTGCGCTGCCGGATTTGGAACATGTGCTGCTCACCGACAGCGGCGCGGAACCGGGTGTCCATGCTTTCCACGCCCTGCTGGACGCCGAGTCCGATCAGTTTGCCATCCCCTTCACCGCCCCGGACGACTGGGCGCTGCTGCATTTCACCAGCGGCACCACCGGCTCGCCCAAGGGCGCGCTTCACGTTCATGAGGCGGTCGTCGCCCACCGCCTGACCGGCCGGCGGGTGCTCGATCTGCACCCCGGCGATGTGTACTGGTGTACCGCCGATCCTGGCTGGGTCACCGGCGTGTCCTACGGCATCATCGCTCCGTTGACTAATGGCGCAACTCTGGTGGTGGACGAGGCTGAATTCGACGCCCGGCGCTGGTACGCCATCCTCGAACGGGAACAGGTCAAGGTCTGGTACACCGCCCCGACGGCGATTCGGATGCTGATGAAAGCTGGGGTCGAACTGGCCCGGGGCCATGACCTGAGCGCGCTGCGTTTCGCCGCCAGCGTCGGCGAACCCTTGCATCCCGAAGGCGTGGTTTGGGGCCTGGAAACGCTGGGTCAGCCCTTTCACGATACCTGGTGGCAGACCGAAACCGGCGCCATCATGATCGCCAACACCCGTGCTCAGGATATTCGGCCCGGTTCGATGGGCCGACCGCTGCCGGGTATCGAAGCCGCCATCGTTCGGCGCCGGCCAGAGGGTGGCGTGGACCTGCTTGAACCGGGCGCGGAAGGCGAACTGGCGCTGCGGGTCGGCTGGCCGTCGCTGTTTCGCGGCTATCTGGACGATGAAGAACGCTACCGGCATTGCTTTACCGATGGCTGGTATCTGAGCGGCGATCTGGCTACCCGCGACGCGGACGGTTATTACTGGTTTCTGGGCCGCGCCGACGATGTGATCAAAACCGCTGGCCACCTGATCGGGCCGTTCGAGATCGAGAGCGTGCTGCTGGAGCATCCGGCGGTAGCCGAAGCCGGCATGATCGGCAAGCCGGATGCGTTCGCCGGCCAGATCATCAAGGCGTTCGTGGCGCTCAAACCCGGCTATGCAGCCAGCGACGCCCTGCGCAAGGAATTGATCGGGTTCTCCCGCATCCGGCTGGGACCGGCGGTGGCGCCGCGTGAGCTGGAATTCGTGGCGGATTTACCCAAAACCCGCAGCGGCAAGATCATGCGCCGCCTGCTGCGGGCCAGGGAACTGGGACTGCCGGTGGGCGACCTGTCGGCGCTGGAAAACAGCGCGGAGTAAAGCATCTGAAAAATTAGTAGGTTTGTTCTAATTCTCGTGGCTAGGATAAGGTCTAAATCCCCTACTGGGTTCGGCACGAAAATCGCTTGATTTTTGCAAAGCGCAGCGGCAAACTTATGTTGCGGCGCAACATGCCGACGATAATTCAACAACAGGGTTTGAGCTTAAACTGAACCGAGAGAAGGAAAGTCCCATGAACGCCATGAGCCAAGAGCAAATTCGCGCCATGATCCTGCGCGTCCTCGGCGATATCGCGCCGAACGCCAATACCCAGGCGATCAACCCCAACGTCAGCTTTCACGACCAGATCGAACTGGATTCCATTGACTTTCTGCGGCTCATGATGAGCCTGGAAAAGGAAACGAATGTGACCATTTTCGACTTCGACTACCCAAAGCTGTCTACGTTGAAAGGCTGCGAGCGTTACCTGACCGAACGGCTGGCGACGGCCTGATCAACCGGTTCCTGGCATCGCGCTTCGTCGCCAGCGTTGCTGTAAGTCCCCAATCGGATCCGCGCGTCCTGGTAGCAGGCGCGCACAGGGGCTATAGAGTTTACAGGCTATCCATCTCCACGACTTGGTAGAGACTGACCGAGGGTGGAGCCTCCACCAGTAGTTCCGCAAAACGGCTGATGATCTGCTGAAAGCGCGCGGTTTCGTAATGCCGCTCCAGCGCCTGCTGATCAGTCCAGCGCCCAACAATCAGCAGCGTGTCTCTACCCGTAATGTCTTGATAGCAGACGTACTCCAGACAACCGGGATCGATGTGCGAACACTCGACCAGAGATTGCGCCAGTTTTAGCAGTTCCGGCATAGCGCCAGGGCGCGCCTCGAATTTGGCAAAGGTCATCAGCATTGGCAGGTTCCTCCAACAGTAGAATGTCGTTGCCCCCGCCCGACACCGACCAGAGACAACTCACACGCCCGAAAAAAAACCGACCCTTTTAGGATCGGTAACCGTATCAAAAGGGATTAGGGTGTTTGCTCTAATCCGGAAATTTAATATCGGGTGCGCGTGGTGGGGTTTCTTACCCCTTTTTCGTCACGCAACCCTCCTTTGGTGGTTTTTGGCCGGATCATTTATGTCCGGCCTTTTTTATTATGGAACCCTGCAAAATTCCAGCAGCCTCACTCGACCAGCGAGGATCGTCTGTGGCGCCCAGGCGCACACCGACAGCAACAGGCGCATTATACTGGGCGCGCTTGATTCCGCAACTTTGCTCCACCTCATCCCAGCAATTCTCATTTTGGCTTGGTGAAGTGAGTGGATTCCCCCAAACCCATCCAAAGCGAGTCCATGGTTTGGACTCGTGCGCGGTTAGCACCAGGTTGTGGGGGTTCTCGCTCCCACGCTGGAGCGTGGAAGCCAGTACGGTTGCAAAATGAGAATTGCTGGGGGTTCAGGGTTCCAGCCGCTCCAGCAGCCAGCCCCCCTCGGCGCGCCGCCGATAACGCAAGCGGTCGTGCATTCGCCCATGCCGGCCCTGCCAGAATTCCAGCATCTCCGGTTGAACCCGGTAGCCGCCCCAATGGTGCGGCATCGGGATGTTGTCGTCTGGATATTGCGCAGCCAGCGCCTGGAAACGCTCGTCCAGAATCCGCCGGCTGGCCACCACCTGGCTCTGCCGCGACGCCAGCGCGCCCAGTCGGCTTTCGCGCGGCCGGGTCCGAAAATAGGTCTCGGATTCAGCGGGGGGAAGCTTGCTGACCGTTCCTTCCACTCGAACCTGCCGCTCCAGTTCCAGCCACAGGAACAGTAAGGCGGCGTGCGGATTGTCGGCCAGTTGCTGGCCCTTGTCACTGCGGTAGTTGGTGTAGAACACGAAACCGTCGGCATCGCATTCTTTCAGCAGCACCGCCCGCGTGTAGGGGCGACCGGTCCGGTCGGCGGTGGCGAGCGTCATGGCGTTAGGTTCAGCCAGTTGCGCGGCGATGGCTTCCCCCAGCCAGCGTTGAAACTGCTTGAGGGGATCGGGGTCCACGTCGGCCTTGTTCAAGGCCCCCCGGACGTATTCCTGACGAAGTTCGGCAAGCGATTGGCTCATGGCAGTTCCGGTTTCCTGGGGCTGAACGATATAAAGACCAATTGATTATAACCCTTTCGCCAGCACTAGCAGCGGCGCGTGGGGTGCTAACATAAACGTGCGTTATCGAAACCGCGCCCTGGTTCACGATACGCCTTTAACACCACCCACCCCTGGCTTGACGCCCGGGGAAAAGAATATCCAGAACATTCCATAAGGGAGATGCTCATGAATCACCTGAAGAAACTGCTATTGCTGGCGACGCCGGCGCTGTTGGCCAGCCCGATCACCCTGGCCTTCGAGGGCGCCCAGCAATACCCGCTCGGTGCCGAGAACTTCATGGCTGGCGCCCTGCCTCCTCCCGGCAATTACTTCATCAACTACCTGATCCACTACCAGGGCGACTTGCAAGACAACGATGGCAACGAACTGCCGGTAGATGTCAAGGCGACCGCCAACGCCCTGCGCTACATCTACGTCAGCAACTATAAGCTGTTCGGCGGCGACTGGGGGATGCACGCCATCGTCCCGCTGGTCTATCAAAAGATGAATACCCCAAATCCCACCTGGGACAATGACTGGGTCTTCGGTCTCGGCGACATCACCCTCGATCCGATCATCATCGGCTGGCACTTCCCGCCCGACTGGCACATCACCGTCGGTCTGGATATCTACCTGCCCACCGGCAAGTGGGACGAAAACGACCCTACCCAACGCATCGGTTCCAACTTCTGGAGCTTCGAGCCGATCTTCTCCTTCACCTACCTGAACCAGAGCGGTTTCGAGGTCTCGGCCAAGCTGATGTACAACATCAAAACCGAGAACAACGACACCAACTACCAGTCCGGTGACGACTTCCACATGGACTACCTGATCGGCCAGCATTTCGGGCCGTGGGCGGTGGGTCTGGGTGGTTATTATCTCAAGCAGACCCAGGATGACGAACTGAACGGGCAGGAGGTCGGCCCGGACGGCAACCGCGCCCAGGTCTTCGCTTTTGGTCCAGCGGTGAAATACGACTACAAAGGAATGAGCTTTATCGGTACCTGGAACCACGAAACCGGCGTCGAGAATTATTTCGAGGGCAACAAGTTCTTCTTCAAGTTCATCACCGCTTTCTAGGATACTCCCAAGCGTTCTCATTCCCACGCGCGCCAGCGTGGGAATGCCGTCTGGGCCGCTCCAGCGGCCCACAGTGCCGGCATGGCGCTTGGGAAAAGGCTCCCCTGGAACGAGGGAGCCAGACCCATCGCCCATTCAAATCCGCCTCCTTTTCGTCTCCCCCAGTTATTCTGCATCGCAACAAAAATCATCTATACTCCACTATAGTTGATTGTCTATTTCAAACTGCGAAATCACGGGCTATCAACTAATATACTTAGTGTGGCAGTCAGACTTTTCAGAAGCGACGCCCACGCCAAACCAACAAAAGCTCAAAACATTGAGCAGGCGCGCTTGGCCTGCGATGACGGTCAATTACAGGTGAGAGGTTAAACCATGCGTAGCACGCACAAGTTCCAACATCCATTGGTCTGGTTCGAACGCGGCGGCTGGTGGTTCAAGGTCTTCAATGAATGTTTCGGTCCCTACCCGGACCTGATCGAGGCCCGCTACCATCTGCTGGTGATTCAGGGCTTGAGCCGGCAACTGCACAACGTTCTGTCCAGGCGAGCTTGATCCAGTAAAGCGGAGACACGGAATCCGCGCATGGCTGACGCGGACCTGACGGCGCAGATTCACGCTGCCGTCACCGAAGCCGCCCGGCAGTATCTGGCCGAACGGCGGGCGCGGGTAGACGCTTTCGCACAGCGGCACTACTCATTCCGTGGGGCGTTGCGAGTCAACCGTCGCGCGCTGGGTTTGGACCTGGCGCGCACCCCCGCCAACGTGCTTTGGGCCATTCCCCACCTGCTGGCGCGCGGCGGCGCGAAGCTGAGTCGTGCGCTCCGCCTGGAAAGATTTGCCCACTGTCTGGACCGCCTGCCTGCCGGGTTCAAAACCGATGTCGAACGCGAAATCGAGTGGCTGATCTACAGCGAACTGCTGGAACTGCCCTTTGACCAGGGAGAACGGCGCTGCACCCGGGACGCCTTGCTGGAAACGATTCTGGCGCACCCGACCATCAGCGAGTTATTGATTCCCGAACTGCTTCGACTGGACGAACTCGCTCACCACCAGAATTTTCGGCAGCGGCTCGAAGACTATCTGCTCACCTACACCAGCAACCGCGCGGCCGCTGCTGATTTATCCGGTTCCCTGCTCAGCCTGGCCGCCGGCGTCGCCGCCTTCAAACAGTTCACGCCTGGCGCCATGGCCATTGGCAGCGTCGCCGCCGCCGCCATCGCCAACCATCTGGCCATCGCCAACTTCGTGCTGGGGCCGGCCCTCGGCTCGCTGTACTACGGCTTCTTCCCAGCCACGGCCTCCGCCGGACTGTTGGTCGCCACCACGGGCGGATTGATGCTAGCGCTGGGCGTACTGAGCGCCGGCGCTGGCGTGATCGCCGATCCTCTCCAGCAGGCGCTGGGCCTGCACCAACGCAAGCTGATGAAACTGCTGGACGCGCTTGAACAGGCGCTAACCAGCCAGGGCGGCGACTACCACTTGCACGACGCCTACGTGGCGCGCGTTTTCGATCTGTGGGATTTGCTGCAACTCACGACCCGCGCGCTGACCTGAAGAGCATCACCATCGCGCGGGCACAAAAAAGCCGGGACAACGCCCGGCTTGCTGATGAAAACGGCAAAGCGCCGGTCAACTGGCCGCCGCTTCGGGCCGATCCACCAGTTCGACATACGCCATAGGCGCATTATCGCCGCTGCGAAACCCGCACTTCAGAATGCGCAGATAGCCACCGGGCCGCGTCTGATAACGGGGTCCCAGTTCGTTGAATAGTTTGGTCACCACGTCCCGGTCGCGCAGACGGGCGAACGCCAGCCGCCGCCGGGCCACGCTGTCTTCCTTGGACAGGGTAATCAGTGGTTCGGCAATGCGACGCAGTTCCTTGGCCTTGGGCAGCGTGGTCCGGATCAGTTCGTGGGTGAACAGCGAAGCGGCCATGTTGCTGAACATGGCCTTACGATGGCTGCTGGTGCGATTGAGTTTGCGACCGGCGTTGCGATGGCGCATGACTAGGATTCCTTGAAGCTCAAAACTCGCAATGCGAATAACAAAGTGGGAAAAAGGAAAAGCCGGACAGCATCGCGCTTTCTACTCGTCCTCAGCATCGTCGCTGCTGACTACGGTTCGCTGTCCCGCGCGGGAGGAGGGCTTCTCCGCCTCCGCCGTCTCGATGGCCAAATTCGCGCGCCGCGCAGCGGCCCGTTCTTCGGCGTGTTCCAGACTCAAACCTGGTGGCGGCCAGTTCTCGACCTTCATGCCCAGCGACAACCTCCTTTTGGCCAGCACATCCTTGATTTCGGTCAGCGATTTCTTGCCCAGATTCGGGGTCTTGAGCAGTTCCGCCTCAGTCCGCTGCACCAGATCACCGATGTAATAAATATTCTCCGCCTTCAGGCAGTTGGCCGACCGCACCGTCAGTTCCAGATCGTCCACCGGTTGCATCAGGCTCGGATCAATATCCACCGGCGGCGGCGGCGGCGGTTCATCCTTCTTGCCCCGCAGATCCACGAACACCGACAACTGGTCCAGCAGAATCCGCGCCGCCGTGCGAATAGCGTCCTCCGGGTCAATGGTGCCGTTGGTCTCCAGCATCAGCACCAGCTTGTCCAGATCGGTGCGTTGTTCGACGCGGGCGTTTTCCACCCGGTAACTGATCCGCTCAATCGGACTGAAAGACGCATCCAGGCGCAGCCGTCCAATGGTCCGACTTTCGCTGTCCGCCCCTTCCCGTTGGGTGGCTGGCCAGTAACCACGTCCACGCTCGACCTTGAGCCTCATACTCAGCTCGCCGCTCTTGGTCAGATGCGCAATGACGTGTTGTGGATTGATAATTTCGACGGCATGGGTCCGTTCAATGTCGCCCGCCAGCACCGGCCCCGGTCCCTTTTTGGTCAGGGTCAGTGTCGCTTCGGAGGCTCCTTCCTGCAGGGTGACCGCTACGCCCTTCAAATTGAGCAGGATGTCAATGACATCTTCCTGCACGCCCTCAATGGTCGAATACTCGTGCAGCACCCCTTCGATTTCGCACTCGACGATCGCGGCGCCGGGAATGGAGGACAGCAGGATCCGCCGCAGGGCGTTGCCGAGCGTGTAGCCAAAACCCCGCTCCAGCGGCTCGACGGTTACCCGCGCCCGTTGCGAATCGAGCTTCTCCACTTCGACGCGGGTCGGTTTCAGCAGATCAAATGCGCCCACCATCCGTTTGCCCTCGGCATCGCTCACTTGGAGTACAGTTCCACGACCAGGGATTCATTGATATCCGCCGGCAAGTCGGAGCGGTCGGGAACGCGCTTGAAGACGCCGCTCATCTTGCCCGCGTCCACCTCCACCCATTCAGCGAAGCCACCATGGCCCTGAGCCAGTTGCAGCGCATACTGGATGCGGGTCTGGGTGCGGCTCTTTTCGTGAATCGCCACGACATCCTCCGGCCGAACCTGGTAGGACGGAATGTTGACCCGCTGGCCATTGACGGTAACCGCCCGGTGCGAAACCAGTTGCCGGGCCTCGGCGCGGGTGCTGCCGAACCCCATGCGGTACACGACATTATCCAGCCGGCATTCCAGCAACCTCAACAGGTTCTCACCGGTGGAACCCTTGCGGCGGGCCGCTTCCTTGTAATAATTGACGAACTGCCGCTCCAATACACCGTAAATGCGCCGCAGCTTCTGCTTTTCGCGCAACTGCAAGCCATAATCCGACAACCGGGGACGGCGCGCGCCGTGCTGGCCCGGTGGCCGCTCCAGATTGCACTTGGATTCCAGCGCCCGCGCCGCCGACTTCAGGGATAGATCAACGCCTTCCCGGCGACTGAGCTTGCACTTGGGACCGAGATATCTCGCCACGATAGAACTCCTGAACTAGACGCGCCGGCGCTTCGGGGGACGGCAACCGTTATGCGGAATCGGCGTCACGTCCATAATGCTGATGATTTTGAACCCGGCGGCGTTGAGGGCGCGCACGGCCGATTCCCGGCCCGGCCCCGGCCCGTTGACGTTGACTTCCAGATTCTTGACCCCAAATTCCTTGACCACCCCGCCCACTCGCTCGGCGGCGACCTGGGCCGCGAACGGCGTGCTCTTGCGGGAGCCGCGAAAACCCGAACCGCCCGACGTGGCCCATCCCAGCGTATTGCCCTGCCGGTCCGTGATGGTGATGATGGTGTTGTTGAACGAGGCGTGGATATGGGCGATGCCATCCACCACATTTTTCTTGACGCGCTTGCGCGTCTTGGTAACCGGTTTTGCCATGCTCCGACCTATGCCAAGGGAATTCCGAAATTTTCCGACCGCTTACTTGCGGATCGCGCGGCGCGGACCCTTGCGCGTCCGGGCGTTGGTGCGGGTGCGCTGGCCGCGCACCGGCAAACCGCGCCGGTGGCGCAGGCCACGATAGCAGCCCAGATCCATCAGCCGCTTGATGCTCATGGACACTTCGCGGCGCAAGTCGCCTTCCACCGTGTACTTGGCCACTTCGGCGCGCAGCGCGTCCACCTGGGGTTCGCTCAGATCGCGGACCTTGAGGTTCGGGGCGACGTTGGCCGCCGCGCAAATCTGCTGGGCGCGGGTCGAACCGATGCCGTAAATGGCCTGCAACGCGATGACCGCATGCTTGTTGACCGGAATGTTGATGCCTGCAATACGGGCCATGCCTTGAAACTCCTCCCATCGCGCCGCGCAAAGAAGCGAGAATTTAATTCACTCGGCGCTGTAAATCAATAATGACCGTTGTTTTTCAGCCCTGCCGCTGCTTGTGGCGGGCGTCCGTACAAATCACCCGGACCACGCGGTCGCGGCGAATGATCTTGCAGTTGCGGCAAATTTTCTTCACCGAGGCGCGCACTTTCATCATTGTTCTCCAGATTCAGGACGCCGCACGCAGGCGGCGTTCGATTAACGGTTTTCGCTCAGCGCGACCAGCCCTGACCCTTGAAGCTGCTCTTCTTCAGCAGGCTCTCGTACTGATGCGACATCAGATGCGCCTGGACCTGGGCCATGAAATCCATGACCACCACCACGATGATCAACAGCGAGGTGCCGCCGAAATAGAACGGCACCCGCCAGTACAGGATCAGGAACTCGGGCAGCAGGCAAACGGCGGTGATGTAAACGGCGCCCACCAGGGTCAGCCGGGTCAGCACCTTGTCGATGTAGTTCGCCGTCTGCATCCCCGGCCGGATTCCCGGAATGAACGCACCGGACTTTTTCAGGTTGTCGGCGGTTTCCTTGGAATTGAACACCAGGGCGGTGTAGAAAAAGCAGAAGAAGATGATCAGGCCGGCGTAGCACAACACGTACAGCGGTTGCCCCGGCGACAGGGTCGAACTGATGTCGCGCAACCATTCCATGTTCGGGGCGTTGCCGAACCAACTGCCCAGCGTGGCCGGAAACAGGATCAGGCTGGACGCGAAGATCGGCGGAATGACGCCCGACATGTTCAGCTTCAACGGCAGATGGGTGGTCTGGGCCGCGTACACCTTGCGGCCCTGCTGGCGCTTGGCGTAGTTGACCGTGATCCGCCGCTGGCCGCGTTCGACGAACACCACAAAGCCGGTGACCAGGATCGTCAGCGCCAGCAGGAACAGCACCAGCATGACGTGCAGTTCGCCGGTCCGGGCCAGTTCCAGAGTGCCACCCACCGCCTGCGGCAGGCCAGCGACGATGCCGGCGAAGATCAGCATCGAGATGCCGTTGCCGATGCCGCGCTCGGTCACCTGCTCGCCCAGCCAGACCAGGAACATCGTCCCGGTCACCAGGCTGATCGTTGCGGTCATGAGGAAGCCGATCCCCGGCGCGATCACGACCGAGGTGTTGCCCACCATCTGGCCCTGGATGGCGATGCTGACGCCGATAGCCTGGAACGCCGCCAGCACGACCGTGAGATAACGGGTGTAGCGGGTCAGGGTGTGACGGCCCGCCGCGCCACCCTCCTTGCGCAACTGCTCCAGCGCCGGCACCACCATGGACATCAATTGCAGGATGATGGAGGCCGAGATATAGGGCATCACCCCGAGTGCGAACAGGCTCAACCGACCCAGCGCGCCGCCCGAAAACATGTTGAACATGTCGAGGATGGTGCCGCGCTGCTGGTCGAACAGTTGCGCCATCGCGTTCGGGTCGATGCCCGGCACCGGGATGTGCGCGCCGATGCGAAACACCACCAGCGCCCCCAGCAAAAACAGGAGGCGTTGGCGCAGTTCGGTCATTTTGCCGAGATCCGGCAGGGCGGCGGCCATCGTGGCTACTCTTGAATGGTTCCGCCAGCCGCCAGCACCGCGTCCCGGGCGCCTTTCGTCAGCGCCAGGCCGCGCAGGGTCACGGGTTTTTCCAGCTTGCCGGAGAGAATCACCTTGGCCTTTTTGGCGAAGACTGGCACGACGTTAGCCGCCTTGAGCGCCACCAGATCAATGACCTCGGCGGAGAGCCTGGCCAGATCGTGCAGTCGCACCTCGGCGGTGTCCTTGGCGGTCATCGAGCGGAAGCCGCGCTTGGGCAAGCGCCGCTGCAAGGGCATCTGGCCGCCTTCAAAACCGACCTTGTGATAGCCGCCGGCCCGGGCATGCTGGCCCTTGTGACCGCGGCCAGCGGTCTTGCCGAGGCCGGAACCGATGCCGCGTCCGACCCGTTGCTTGTCCGGCCGGCTGCCCGGCGCCGGCTTGAGGGTATTGAGACGCATGGTTCAGGCCTCCTCGACTTTCAGCAGATACGACACCTTGCGAATCATGCCGCGATTTTCCGGGGTATTGATCACCACCGCGCTGCTGTGGGTTCGCCGCAGTCCCAGCCCGCGCACGCAGGCCTGGTGCGCGGCCAGCCGGCCATGCGCGCTCTTGACCAGAGTCACTTTCAACTTGTCGGCCATGGGCTTCAACTCCGAATCTCGTCCACGGTCTTGCCGCGCTTGGCGGCCTGGTAATCGGGCGATTTCATGGCGCTCAGGCCACGGATGGTCGCCCGCACCACGTTGATGGGATTGCGCGAGCCGATGCACTTGGCCAGCACGTCCTTGACGCCCACCACCTCGAACACGGCGCGCATGGCGCCGCCGGCGATGATGCCGGTGCCTTCAGACGCTGGCTGCATGAATACCCGCGCGGCCCCATGCTGGGACGTCACCGCGTATTGCAGGGTCGTGCCGTTCAGCGGGACGCCACACATGTTCTTGCGAGCCTTGTCCATCGCTTTCTGGATGGCCATCGGCACCTCGCGGGCCTTGCCGTAACCCAGGCCGACCCGGCCGTTGCCGTCGCCCACCACGGTCAGCGCGGTGAAACCGAACTGCCGGCCACCCTTGACCACCTTGGCCACCCGGTTGACGGTGATCAGCTTTTCCTGCAGGCCGTCGCTGTTCTGGGAACCTTCCACGTTCGTCGCCATGTCTGCTCCTTAAAACTCCAAACCGTTCTCGCGGGCGGCGTCAGCCAGCGCCTTGACCCGGCCGTGATACTTGAAGCCGGAGCGGTCGAACGCCACCCGGGTCACGCCCACCGCCTTGGCCTTCTCGGCGATGGCCTTGCCCACCGCCTTGGCCGCCTCAATATTGCCGGTGCTCTTGAGGCTCTGGCGCAGCGCCGGCTCCAGAGTCGAAGCGGCGGCCAGGGTCCGGTCGCCAGTCGGGGCCGGGCTGATGAGCTGGGCGTAAATATGGGTCGGGGTGCGATGCACGCACAACCGATGGACGCCCAGTTCGCGAATCTTGTGCCGGGCCCGCAATCCGCGCCGCAGACGCGCGGCCTTCTTGTCGGCTGCTTTCTTGTCCATGGCGGCTCCTTACTTCTTCTTGGCTTCTTTCAGGATGATGGTTTCATCCGAATAACGCACGCCCTTGCCCTTGTAGGGTTCCGGCGGCCGGTAGGCGCGGATCTGGGCGGCGACTTCGCCGACCTGCTGCTTGTCCACGCCCCGAATCCTGATTTCGGTCTGGGTCGGCGTTTCGATGGTGATCCCTTCCGGAACCTTGAACTCGATGGGGTGAGAGAACCCCAGCGTCAGGTTCAGCACCTTGCCCTGGGCCTGCGCCTTGTAGCCGACGCCGACCAGTTGCAGCTTGCGCTCGAACCCCTGGGTGACGCCGATCATCATGTTGTTGAGCAGGGCGCGCATGGTGCCGGTCATGGCCCGATGCTTGCCATCGTTGGTGACCAGGCGCGGAGCGACCTTGATCTCGCCGCCTTCCTGCTGCACCACAACCCACGGATGCACGCGCAGTTCCGCCGCGCCTTTGGCCCCCTTGAGGGCGACCGCCTGACCTTCGATAGTGACGCTCACGCCCGCCGGGATGGGAATCGGTTTCTTGCCGACGCGCGAAGTGCGAATTTTCTGTTCCTTGACGACGCTTGCCATGAGAGCGCTCCTCTACGCCACGACGCACAGCACTTCGCCGCCATGTCCGGCGGCGCGGGCGGCGCGGTCGCTCATCAGGCCCCGGGGTGTGGACACGATGGCCACACCCAGGCCACCCATGACCTTGGGCAGTTCATCCTTGCCGCAGAACACCCGCCGGCCAGGACGGCTGACCCGCTCGATCCGGTCGATCACCGGCTGGCCCTCGAAATACTTGAGCGCGATGGTCAACTCGGCTTTGCTTGGGGCGGTTTGCGCCACTGCGAAATCGCTGATGTAGCCCTCGTCGCGCAATACCTGAGCGATGGCCTTCTTCACCTTGGAAGACGGCATGCTCACCTGGGTCTTGGCGGCGGCCTGGGCATTGCGGATGCGCGTCAGCATATCCGCGATGGGGTCCGTCATACTCATTACTTAAATGTCTCCACGTGGTCAGTGTCGGGGCCTCCGCCGGCGGCGGGGCAAACCCTGAACTTAAGGCGTCTCTATGGCGATTCTGTCGGACTGATGGAATCGCCGCTTCAAACCACTCCGGCGCTTCGCGCCACCCCTCCTTGGCCAAGGAGGGGAAAAGCTACTAATTACCAGCTCGCCTTGCGCAGACCGGGCACGTCGCCGCGCATGGTCGCTTCGCGCAGCTTGTTCCGGCCCAGGCCAAACTTGCGATAAAAGCCGTGCGGCCGGCCGGTCAGCCGGCAGCGATTGCGCAGCCGGCTCGGACTGGCGTCGCGCGGCAACATCTGCAAACGCTTCTGCGCTTCGCGCCGCTGCTCGTCGCTGTTGGCCGGATCGCGGATGGTTTCCTTCAATTCGGTCCGCCGGGCGGCATATTGCTCGACGATGCGCGCCCGCTTGATTTCGCGGTTTTTCATGCTCAGTTTGGCCACGGCCTGATCCTCAGTTCCGGAACGGGAAATTGAACGCCGCCAACAAGGCGCGTCCTTCCGCGTCGGTGCGCGCGGTGGTGGTGATGGTGATATCGAGGCCACGAATGGCATCAATCTTGTCGTAATCAATTTCCGGGAAAATGATCTGCTCGCGCACGCCGAGGCTGTAATTGCCGCGCCCGTCGAAGGCGCGGGCGCTGAAGCCGCGAAAATCGCGGATGCGCGGGATGGCGATGTTGACCAGCCGATCCAGGAACTCGTACATCCGGTCACGCCGCAAGGTGACCTTGCAGCCAATCGGCCAGCCCTCGCGGATCTTGAAGCCGGCGATGGACTTGCGCGACAGCGTCACAATCGGTTTCTGGCCGGCGATCTGGGCCATATTGCCCACCGCGTGCTCCATGATCTTCTTGTCGGCCACTGCCTCGCCCACGCCCATGTTCAGGGTGATCTTGGTGATGCGGGGCACTTCCATGACGTTGCGATAGCTGAACTGCTCGCGCAATTTGGGCGCCACGGTCTCGCGATAATATTGTTGCAATCGGGCCACGGGCGTCTCCTCACACATCCACGACTTCGTTGTTGGACTTGAAGTAGCGCACCTTGCGGCCGTCCTCCAGCACCCGGAACCCGACCCGGTCGCCCTTCCTGGTGAGCGGGTTGAACAGCATCACGTTGGAAACGTGAATCGCCGCCTCGCGTTCGACGATGCCGCCCGCCACGTTGCGCGCCGGATTGGGCTTGGTATGCCGCTTGACCAGGTTGACCCCGGCCACGATCACCCGCTCCTCATCCATCACTCGCACGATCTTGCCGCGCCGGCCCTTGTCCTTGCCAGCGATGACGACGACTTCATCGTCCTTTCGAATTCTACGCATGGTCGTCTTCCTCCCGCCTCACAGCACTTCCGGGGCCAGGGAAATAATTTTCATGAATCGCTCGCTGCGCAACTCGCGGGTGACCGGCCCGAAAATACGGGTGCCGATCGGCTCCAGCTTGTTGTTGAGCAGCACCGCGGCGTTGCCGTCGAAGCGGATCAGCGAGCCGTCGGGACGGCGCACGCCCTTGCGGGTGCGCACCACCACGGCGTTGTACACCTCGCCCTTGTTGACCTTGCCACGGGGGATGGCGTCCTTGATGCTGACCTTGATGATGTCGCCAATCTGCGCGTAGCGGCGATGGGAGCCGCCCAGCACCTTGATGCACATCAGCCGGCGAGCGCCGCTGTTATCGGCGACTTCCAACATTGTTTGCATCTGAATCATGGTTCTACATTCCGTTCACGGATGAGGGAAAACGCCGGCGTCCCGACAGGCCCGGCCGGTTTTATTGCGCGCGATTAACCACCGCGACCAGCGTCCAGGTCTTGGTCTTGGACAGCGGCCGACACTGCTTGATGGTCACCAGGTCACCAATCCGGCACTCGTTGTTCTCGTCGTGAGCGTGCAGCTTGGTGGTCCGGCGAACGTATTTGCCGTAAACGGGATGCTTGACCAGCCGCTCAATCGCCACGGTGATGGTCTTGTCCATTTTGTTGCTGGTCACGCGCCCGCTCAGGGCGCGCTCCACCGGGGTGTCCGTCGTCATGCCTGTTTCGCCTTCTCGCCTAACACCATCTTGACCCGCGCGATATTGCGCCGCGCCTGCTGGAACAAATGGGACTTGGTGGTTTGATTGGTGGCCTTCTGCATCCGCAGGTTGAACTGTTCGCGCAACAGCGCCAGCAATTCCTGCTTCAGCTCATCCACGCTTTTCTGTCGCAGTTCGCTCGCCTTCATCACATCACCGTCCGGGTCACAAAGACCGTCCGCACCGGGAGCTTGGCCGCCGCCAGGCGGAACGCCTGCCGGGCGACGTCCTCGGTCACGCCTTCCACTTCATACAATACGCGGCCCGGCTTGACCGGCGCCACCCAAAACTCGACGCCGCCCTTGCCGCTGCCCATGCGCACTTCCAGCGGTTTCTTGGTGATCGGCTTGTCGGGGAAAATGCGGATCCACACCTTGCCGCCGCGCTTGATGAAGCGGTTGATGGCGCGGCGCGCGGCTTCGATCTGGCGGGCGGTCAGCCTGCCGCGGGTGGCGCATTTCAACCCGTACTCGCCGAAACTCACCTGCGTGCCGCTGGTGGCGACGCCGGTATTGCGCCCCTTGCGCTGCTTGCGGAATTTCGTTCTTTTCGGCTGTAACATGTTCCGTCTCGTCTATCAACAGGGAATTCCGCAGGGCGGAGTTCCGCACCAGTTCCAGGCGCTCAGGCCGCCGCCTTTTCGGGCTTGGCCTCGCCCGGCCGGTCGAACCCGAACACTTCGCCCTTGAAGATCCAGACCTTGATCCCGATCACGCCGTAGGTGGTCTGGGCTTCGGCCAGGCCGTAATCAATGTTGGCGCGCAGGGTGTGCAACGGCACTCGGCCTTCGCGGGTCCACTCGCTGCGGGCGATTTCAGCGCCGTTCAACCGGCCCGAAACCTGGATTTTGATCCCGAGCGCGCCCAGGCGCATGGCGTTAGTCACCGAGCGCTTCATCGCCCGCCGGAACATGATGCGGCGCTCCAACTGCTGGGCCACGCCTTCGGCCACCAACTGGGCATCCAGTTCCGGCTTGCGGATCTCCTCGATATTGATCTGCAAATCCTTGACGTCCAACTTCATCATCCTGGCGACGGCCTTGCGCAGCGCTTCGATATCCTCGCCCTTCTTGCCGATCACCACGCCGGGCCGGGCGGTGTGGACGGTGATACGCGCCAGGCGGGCGGGCCGCTCGATCTGAATCCGGCTGACCGAGGCGTTGGCCAGTTTCTTTTTCAGGAACTGGCGGACTTTCAGATCGGTTTCCAGCAGATCGGGGAAATTCTTGCTATTGGCATACCATTTGGACGTCCAGTCGGTGGCGATGCCCAGGCGAATCCCGGTGGGGCTGACTTTTTGACCCATGTCGTTTGCGCTCCTATCGCTCGGCCACGGTGACGGTAATGTGACTGGTGCGCTTGACGATGCGGTTGCCCCGGCCCTTGGCGCGGGCGTGCATCCGCTTCATCACCGGACCGCAGTCCACACAGATCGCCGCGACTTTCAGTTCGTCGACGTCGGCGCCCTGGTTGTTTTCGGCGTTGGCGATGGCCGATTCCAGCACCTTCCGAATCAGCGGGGCCGCCTTCTTATCGCTGAATTTCAGCAGATTCAGAGCGCGGTCCACCGGCAGGCTACGCACCTGATCGGCGACCAGCCGGGCCTTTTGCGGCGAAATGTGCGCTTGTTTCATGATCGCGACAGCTTGCATGGTTCGCCTCCTTTATTTGGACTTCTTGTCCGCCGCGTGCCCGCGATAGGTGCGGGTGGCGGCGAACTCGCCCAGCTTGTGACCCACCATGTTCTCCGTGACCAGAATCGGCACGTGCTGGCGACCGTTATGCACGGCGATGGTCAACCCGATCATTTCGGGCAGGATCATCGACCGCCGCGACCAGGTCTTAATCGGCCGCTTGATATTGGCGGCAACCGCCTGCTCCACCTTCTTAACCAGGTGGAGGTCTACAAACGGCCCTTTTTTGATCGAACGTGGCACTGGACTGATTCCTCTTATTTCGCTTTACGCCGGCGCACGATCAGGCGGTCGGTGCGCTTGTTCGAGCGGGTCTTGTAGCCCTTGGTCGGCACGCCCCACGGCGACACCGGATGGCGCCCGCCGGAGGTGCGGCCCTCGCCGCCGCCGTGCGGATGATCCACCGGGTTCATGGCGACGCCGCGCACGGTGGGGCGAATCCCCCGCCAGCGCTTGGCGCCGGCCTTGCCGAGCGAGCGCAGGTTGTGTTCCTCGTTGCCGACGCTGCCGATGGTGGCCTTGCAGTCCGCATGCACTTTGCGGATTTCGCCGGAACGCATCCGCAGGGTGGCGTAGTTGCCTTCGCGGGCGATCAATTGCATCGAGGCGCCGGCGCTGCGGGCCAGTTGCGCGCCCTTGCCGGGCCGCAGTTCCACGCAGTGCACCTGACTGCCGACCGGGATGTTGCGCAACGGCAAGGCGTTGCCCGCCTTGATCGGCGCCGCCGGACCGGACAGCAGAACCGCGCCCGCCTTGACGTCGCGCGGCGCAATGATGTAGCGGCGTTCGCCGTCGGCGTAGAGCAGCAACGCGATGTGGGCGCTGCGGTTGGGATCGTATTCCAGCCGTTCGACCTTGGCGGGAATGTTGTCCTTGTCGCGCTTGAAATCAACGAGCCGGTAATGCTGCTTGTGGCCGCCGCCCTGATGCCGGGTGGTGATCCGGCCCATGTTGTTGCGGCCGCCGTTCCGGGTCTGTTTTTCCAGCAGCGGCGCATGGGGTCGGCCCTTGTGCAGCTCAGGGGTAACGACCTTGACCACGAAGCGCCGGCCGGGCGAAGTGGGTTTGGTTTTGACGATGGGCATGGTGGTTTACCTTATCTCTCGTAGGCGTCCGCTCACTGCGCCGTCAGGAAATCAATTTCGTGACCGGCTTCCAGGGAAACGTAAGCCTTTTTCCAGTCCGAACGCCGCCCGGTCAGCGCGCCGAACCGCTTGCGCTTGCCCTTGACGTTGAGAACCGTCACGCCCGTGACCTTGACCTTGAACAACAGCTCCACGGCATCCTTGATTTCCGGCTTGGTCGCGTCGCGCGCCACCTTGAACGCCACCTGGTTATAGCGATCCGTCAGGCGATTGCTCTTCTCGGACACGTGCGGCGCCAGCAGAACCTTCAGCAAGCGTTCCTCGTTCATGCCAGCCACTCCCCGACGCTCTTCACCGCGTCCACTGTCATCACTACTGCGTCCGATCCGACCAGGCTGACCGGATCCAGACCATGCACGTCGCTGACCGCCACGCCCGGCAGATTGCGCGCCGAGAGGTACAAGTTCATATCCACTTCCTCAGCCACCAGCAGCACCCGCCGCTGCTCGGCCAGACCCAGCGCCGCCAGTTGCTCGACCATGCGTTTGGTCTTGATCTCCGGCATATCCAGCGCGTCCACCACCAGCAGGCGGTCCTGGCGCAGCAGTTCGGAGAAGATAGCGCGCATCGCGGCGCGGTACATCTTGCGGTTGACCTTTTGCGAATGATCCTGCGGCCGGGCCGCGAAGGTCACGCCGCCGCCCCGCCAGATCGGGCTGCGACTGGAGCCGGCGCGGGCGCGACCGGTGCCTTTCTGCCGCCAGGGCTTGGCGCCGCCGCCGCTCACGTCGGAACGGTTCTTCTGGGCGCGGGTGCCAGCCCGGCCCCCCGCCAGATACGCCACGACCACCTGATGCACCAGGGCCTCATTGAACGGCCGGGCAAAAGTTTCATCAGCGACGGCGATCTGGCCCGAAGCCGCGCCGCTCGCATTCTTGATCTGAAGTTCCATGTCTCGTCTCCTTACCGGCGCACTTTCACAGCGGGCTTGATCATGACATCGCCGCCCTTGGCGCCGGGCACCGCTCCCTTGATCGCCAGCAGATTGCGCTCGGCGTCTACCCGCACCACTTCCAGGTTCTGGATGCAACGCCGCGCCGCGCCGAGATGGCCGGCCATCTTCTTGCCCTTGAACACCCGGCCCGGACTCTGGTTCTGACCGATGGAGCCGGGGGCGCGATGGGACAGCGAGTTGCCGTGGCTGGCGCGCTGGCTGCGGAAATGATGGCGCTTGATGGCGCCGGCGAAGCCCTTGCCGATGGTGGTGCCGGTCACGTCCACTTTCTGGCCGGCCTGGAACAGATCCGCTTTCAGTTCGGCCCCGACGCCGATGTCAGCGCCCTCGCCCTCCGCCAGGCGGAATTCCCACAGGCCGCGTCCCGGCTCGACGCCAGCTTTGGCGAAATGACCAGCCATAGGCTTGGTCACCCGGCTGGCGCGGCGGGTGCCGACCGTGATTTGCAGGGCGCGATAACCGTCGGTTTCCTCGGTCTTGACCTGAGTCACGCGGTTCGGCTCGACCTCGATCAGGGTGACGGGAATCGAAACACCGTCCTCCGTGAACAGGCGCGTCATACCGGCCTTGCGGCCGATGAGTCCTAGTGCCATCTTTTAGTAACCTCGGATATGGGCGACTTCGGGCCAGAGGAAGGGAAGGCCGCCCCTCGTGGCCCGGTTTGCCAGCCGCCTAGTTCAGCTTGATTTGCACGTCCACGCCGGCGGCGAGGTCGAGCTTCATCAGCGCGTCCACCGTCTTGTCGGTGGGGTCTACGATGTCCATGAGCCGCTTGTGGGTGCGCAATTCGTACTGATCGCGGGCGTCCTTGTTGACGTGCGGCGAGACCAGCACGGTGAAGCGCTCGATCTTGGTCGGCAGCGGGATCGGGCCGCGCACCTGAGCGCCGGTGCGCCGGGCGGTCTCGACGATTTCCCGCGCCGACTGATCGATCAGCCGGTGATCGAACGCCTTCAGGCGGATGCGGATGCGCTGGCTGGCAGTCGTGGTCATGGCGCTCACTCGATGATCTTGGCGACGACGCCGGCGCCGACGGTGCGACCACCCTCGCGGAT
>CALMNY010000303.1 GCA_937872125.1 uncultured Candidatus Competibacteraceae bacterium
CATGCCACCTGCGGATGATCCCGCAGATACTCGGCGGCCTTGACTGCGTTTTCGCAGTGGCGATCCATTCGCACTGGCAGAGTTTCGATGCCTTGCAGGATCAGGAAGCTGTTGAACGGCGAGATCGCCGCGCCGGTATTGCGCAGCGGCACCACCCGTGCCCGGCCAATGAAGGCCGCCGGGCCGAGTGCCTCAACATAGACCACGCCGTGATAGGACGGGTCCGGCTCGTTCAGGCGGGCAAAGCGTTCCTTGTGCTGATCCCAGGGGAAGCAGCCGGAATCGACGATGATACCGCCGATGCTGGTGCCGTGACCGCCCATGTACTTGGTCAGGGCATGCACCACGATGTCGGCGCCGTGCTCGAACGGCCGGCACAGATACGGCGTCGGCACGGTGTTGTCCACGATCAGCGGCACGCCGTGGGCGTGAGCTATTGCCGCCAGCGCGCCGAAGTCTACGACGTTCGCCGCCGGATTGCCGATGGATTCGCAGAACACCGCCTTGGTCTTGCCGTCAATCAGCCGGCCCAGCCCCTCGATATCGCGGTAGTCGCCGAAGCGCGCCTCGATGCCGAAACGCGGCAGGGTATGAGCGAACAGGTTGTAGGTGCCGCCGTACAGGGTGGAGGTGGTGACGATGTTGTCGCCGACCTCAGCAATCGTCATCAGGGCGTAGGTAATCGCCGCTGAACCTGCCGATACCGCCAGCGCCCCGACTCCGCCCTCCAGCGCCGCTACCCGTTGTTCCAGCACCGCCGTGGTGGGATTCATGATCCGGGTGTAGATGTTGCCCGGCACCTTTAGATCGAACAGGTCGGCGCCATGCTGGGTGTCATCGAAGGCGTAGGAGGTGGTCTGGTAGATGGGAACGGCGACCGCCTTGGTGGTCGGTTCAGGGGTATAGCCGCCGTGAATGGCGATCGTCTCGAATTTCATGGGTGCGGATTCCGTCAGTTGCCAAGGGAAAGATCGGTAAAGTCTGTACGCAAGAGTCAGGAAATGTCCAGTAGGGCCGCGCCGTAAGCCAGTAACTGCAATCCCAGCCAGGCGTAACCCGCCGCCAGCAGGTCATCGAACATGATGCCGAAACCGCCGCCGATGCGCTGATCCGCCCGCCGAATCGGCCAGGGCTTGAAAATGTCGAACAACCGGAACAGCGCAAAGCCGGCGATGATCCAAAACCAGCCCGGCGGTGCGGCGCTCATGGTGATGAAGTAGCCAATCACTTCGTCCCAGACGATGGCGGGATGATCGTGAACGCCGAGATCGCGGGCGGCGCGGCCGCAAACCCACACCCCCAGCGCGAAGCCGGCCACGGTCAGCAGCAGATAGGCCCACAGCGGCAGCGGCTGTATCAGCAGATACAGCGGAAGCGCCGCCAGCGTGCCGAAGGTGCCGGGCGCCTTGGGCGCGCAGCCGGAACCGAACCCGAGGGCGAGGAAATGCACGGGATCGCGGAAGACGCGGGCGCAGGGTTTTACGCTGGGGTCCTCATTGGCGGGAACAGCCGGGGATGGAGGAGAGGGTGGATTCATCAGGCTTCGATCCATCCCCAGCGCTCGGCGATAAAGATTTCGTGCGGCTTGAAGCAGGATTTGTAGGCCATTTTACCGCAGTGCTCCACCCAGTAGCCCAGATAGACCCACTTCAGCCCCAACCGGCGCGCCTCTACGATCTGCCACAGAATAGCTTGGGTGCCCAGGCTGCGCGTTTCCTCAAGTGGGTCAAAGAAGGTGTAAACCGCAGACAGGCCGTCGCCCAGCCGATCCACCACCGCTACCGCCAGCAAGTCCTGGTCGTGGCGAAATTCGTACAGCCAGGTCGGGCACCAGCGCGAGGCGATGAAGGACCAGTAGTGATCCGGGCTGGCCGGGTCCATGCCCCCGCCGGGGTGACGGGCCGCGATGTAGCGGGCGAACAGCGCGAAATGCTCATCCTGGAATGCCGCTTCCGTCACCCGCGCCTGTAAATCCTGATTGCGCGCCCAGATGCGGCGCTGCGTGCGGTTGGGCCGGAACCGCTCCACGGGAATGCGCAACGAGCGGCACGCTGCACAGCCCCGACAATGCGGCCGGTAAACGTGATCGCCGCTGCGCCGAAAGCCCAGTTCCGCCAAGCGGGTATAGAGCGGAGCATCAGTCGCCGCCGGGTCGGCCACCAGGTTGCGCGCCTGTCGCCCCGGCAGATAGCTGCACGCATATTCGGTCGTCAAAAACATGCGCAGATCGTGCAGCGAGTCGCGGGGATTGCTCATGGCGGCGCAGGGGAAGTCAGCAGGTCGGCGAGCAGGTCGTCATCAAGGCGCCAGGGTCCATCCCGGCCAGGCTGGGGACAATACCGGTCCAGCAATTGCGAAAAGGTGGCGCGGGCGATCTCGACCGCACCCATGCGCGCCAGATGTTCGGTGCGCACCTGGCAATCAATCAGGGCAAACTCCCAGCGCCGCAGTTGCGCGGCCAGCAGGACCAGCGCCGCCTTGGACGCATCGCTCATCAGGCTGAACATGGATTCGCCAAAGAACACCTGACCCACCGCAACCCCGTACAGGCCTCCGGCCAACTCGCCCTGATGCCAGGCCTCGATGGAATGGGCATGACCGAGCCGGTGCAGCCGGCAGTAGGCCCGATTCATCTCCGGGGTGATCCAGGTGCCAGGGTTATGGCTGGTGCGCGGCCCGCCGCAAGCGGTGATGACCGCCGCAAAGGCGGTGTCGGCGGTCAGCGTGAACTGACCTTTTTTCAGCGTCTTGCGCAGACTGCGCGAGCAGTTCACCGATTCAGGGAACAGTATCAGCCGGGGGTCCGGTGACCACCACAGGATCGGCTGGTCGGCGGAATACCAGGGGAAAATACCCTGCCGATAGGCGCGCAACAAGCGGCGCGGCGACAAATTGCCGCCGGCGGCCAGCAGGCCATCGGGTTCGGTCAGGGCGCAGTCGGCGGGGGGAAACGGCTGGCCGTCGTCACGCGGATCCAGCCACGGCAAGCGCATCGGGCGTTACCTCGTTGCGGTAGGGCGAATGTTGCAGCAATTCCTGGGCATAGGCGCGTACCGCCGGCGTTTCCCGGGCCAGAAAATCGGCAATGGCCTGGTGAAAGCCGGCATGGGCGATCCAGTGGGCGGAATGGGTCAAGGTCGGCAGAAATCCCCGGTAAATCTTGTGCTCACCCTGTGCGCCCGGCTCGAAACGCTGCACGCCCTGCTGGATACAGTATTCCAACCCCTGATAATAGCAGGCTTCGAAATGCAGGCTGTCATAATCCGTCCGGCAGCCCCAATGCCGGCCATAAAGCGTGCTGGCGCTGCGGAAGCTGATGGCGCCAGCGACTTCACGGCCATGCGCGAAAGCCAGCGCCACCACCAACTGGTCGCCCAGGGTTTCGGCCATCTCCTGGAAGAAAGGCAGGGTGAGGGTCGGTACGCCACCCAGCCGCCGGAAGGTGGAACGGTAGAATTCATAGACGCTTTGCCATTGCGCCGCGCTGAGTTCCCGTCCGGTCAGCAGGCGTAGTTCCAATCCCGCTTCACGCACCAGCCGGCGCTCTCGGTGGATATTCTTGCGTCGCTTGGCGGTGAAGGTGTCCAGAAAGTCCTGGAAGTCCCGGTAACCACGGTTTTTCCAATGGAACTGACAGCCCAGCCGGGGCAGAAAACCCTGGGCTTGGAGCCGGTCCAGTTCGGCTGGGGGTGGAAACAGCCAGTGGATCGAGGACCAGCGGCGGCGGCGGGCCTCGTCCAGTACGTACTCGATAATGGCCTGCGCGGTGTCCTCGGGCGCGGGCTGGTCGGGCGCCAGCAGCAGGCGGGGACTGGTGGCTGGGGTGTAGGGAATGGCGCTAACCAGTTTAGGATAGTAGGGCAGGCTCTGGCGTCGGTAGGCTTCTGCCCAGCTCCAGTCGAATACGAATTCGCCATAGGAGTTGAATTTCAGATAGAACGGCGCCGCGCCCAGCAAACGTCCCTGGCCATCCCGACAGATCACAGGCCAGGGCAGCCAACCTGTGTGTTCGCCGACGCACTGATGGCGTTCCAGGGCGCTGAGAAACTCGTGGCTGAGAAACGGGTTCTGATCGGGAATGAGGGTGTTCCACTCGGCGGCGGGAAGATCGCTCACAGCATCGAGGCATTGAATGCGCATAGGGTGAAATCAGCGGGGGTTAGACCGATCAAGCGGTGTGCGAATGTGAAGCGTCCACGGTCATGCTTGGAACTCAAAACCGTGTATCGGTTCGCCCGACACCCTTCACCTCAACGCCCTGGAATGGGACAATGGCTCTCCTCAATTTCCCTGACGGCTCTGCCGGCAACCGTTTCCACCGAGGTCCGACAGCGTCGCACGGCGCTTGGCATTTCACTCTCTAAATCATCACAGGATTGCATTTTGGCGCAGGCACATCGAATCAAGCCCGAAACGCCCGTGGTTCGGGTTGGCATCCTCCGTTTTGTCCAGCGATTTATGCAGGAACTCGGGTTCTGGTCGCTGATGGTGGTCGCGCTGGGGATGATCGGCGCGTTGGCGACGTTCCACGCCGAGGATCCGGCCTGGACCCATACTGCGACGGTGACCCAATTACATAATCTTGGCGGTGTGGCCGGGGCCTGGTTTGCCGATGTCAGTCTGTATTTCTTCGGCTATGCCGCCTATGGGTTGCCGGTAGGCGTGGCGTTCGCAAGCTGGCGCTTGTTCAGGCGTGGCGCCCTGCTGGAACTGGATGGCGAGATCGTACTGTTCCGGGTTATGGGGTTTCTGGTGGCGCTGGCGACGGTCTGTGGTTTGGCGGCGCTGCATCTGCGCGCGGCGCCCGGAACTGTGCCTGGCGCAGGCTCTGCTGGAGGACTGGTCGGGGTGCATGTCAGCCAGTTCCTGATCCAGGCTTTCGATGAGGTGGGCGGTAATCTGTTCATGCTGGCGTTGTTGCTGGCCGGTATGGTTCTGACCACAGGCTTGTCCTGGCTGACGGTGCTGGACTGGGTCGGGATGGCGGCGCTGAAGATCGTGGATTGGATCGGTGGTCTGGTAATGGCGCCGTTGCGCTGGATGCAGCCAAAAGCGACCACAGACCATGACGCAGGCTCTGGGGCGGGGGGCGAAACGCCGCCGCCGGCCCCCGAATCGCCGGGCGCACCACCGGCGGCTGGATCAAAGTCGCTGACCCAGGGGGGTTCGGGATGGGCGCACGGAGTCCGGCAAACTGCCGAACGCTTCCTGACTGGCTGGCGATCCCGGCGAGAGGTTGCCGTCGCGCCGGCGTCCATGGTTTCGCCCGCGCCACCCGAACCCATGGCGGCCATGAGCTCGCCCGCGCCAACTGAACCTGCGGTGACCATGAGTCCACCTGCACCAATCGAATCGCCGGCGGCTGTAGTTCCAGTTCCGGCCGCACCCCTGTCGCTGTCCAGGCCGTTGCCCGCGCCGACTGAGAGCAGTGAATCGCTGGCCGTTGCGCCGACGGGTCGCCATTCGGCGCGCATCGAGCCGGTGTTGACTCTGCCGCCGGAAGATTCGCCGCCTGCCGGATCAGCGACCGCCATGAGGGCTGCGCCACCTGCTCCCGACTACGAATGGCCGCCCGCCGCTGAGCTGTTAACGCTGGTGCCTGCGGTTGCGCCCGCTGGGGCGAGCGGTTCGCCCACCGCCTCACGCCCGGTCGGACCAGCGCCTGGCCTGGGATGGAGCGCCGCCGCTTCGAATGATGTACTGGCGGTAGTGACTGCGACCCAGACCGGGAATGCTTCGACTTCGCACCCGGCCTCCAGGACGGATTGTGAGACGGCTGAGGACGATTCGGATGCCGACGATCCGTCCTGGTTTGGGCTCCCATCCGCGTTGACCGTAGTCCCCGATTCAGCGCCGGCGGCGCCGTTGCCCCTTTCTGAGCCGGCAGCGGCGCCGATCCCGGCTCAGAAGGCGGTTCTGGTGCGCCGGGTAGCGTCGCCGCCACCGGTCGCGCCCTGTCCGTTGCCGCCGCTGGATTTGCTCGACCCGCCTTCGGTCAGTACCGCTGGCTATTCTCCGGAGACCCTGGAGCGTATGTCGCGGCGCGTGGAAATCCTGCTGCGGAATTTCGGCATCGCGGTTAATGTCGTGGCGGTAGAGCCGGGACCGGTGATTACCCGCTTCGAGATCGAGCCGGCCCCAGGAGTGAAGGTCAGCCAGATCAGTAATCTGGCCAAGGACCTGGCGCGCGGCCTGTCGGTGATCAGCGTGCGGGTGGTGGAAA
>CALMNY010000304.1 GCA_937872125.1 uncultured Candidatus Competibacteraceae bacterium
GCTCTGGTTGCACCGGGTGCAAACCCGGGAAGAGGGGCAAATTCTGTACTATGAAAGCGGTGCGCTGGTGCCGGATGGTTATTCGCTGCTGTGCTACTTGCTCCGCGACGTGCGCGCCGAGCAGGTCGCCTCGATGGACCCGAAATTGCTCCATCTGCTGTTCGGGATGCAAATTTGGATGCGGGCCTGCGGTATCCGCCAGCCGCTACGGATCGATAGCGGCTATCGCACGGCGAAGACCAACGCGAACACCGAAGGTGCGGCGATCCATTCCCAGCATCGGTTCGGCAAAGCGGCAGACTTCGCCGTGGCGGGGATTCCCAGTGCGGTATTGGCGAAACTGGCGCAGCGGTTCGCCGCCGGTGGCGTCGGCGTCTATCCAACCTTCGTGCACGTCGATACCGGTCCCGTGAGAAGGTGGACGGGATAACCTAAATTTTTGGGCGCTGGGACTCCTCCTGGGCTTTCGGGTCGCAGCGCCGGTTCTGAATACTTTGCACGCCATCAACCCTTGGATTCCGGCGCTCGATGATGTCCAGCATGAAAACGGCAGAGACACCCCCTAATTCAGAAAGATGATGGTATAATTAATCGACGTTTTCCCCGGCCCAAACCCGCGCGGCCCGCCGCCTCCAAGCGGGTATCCAGCACGCAGGGGCGTCCAGCAGCGTGGTGATCGGGCAAAGGGCTCCACGAACTTTCGCGCGTTCACCGCACCACTCGCCCGTCGGCCAGGACCACAATCCCCCGAACCGGATCGACCGCCTGCACCGTCCCCAAGGTTTCTAGCCGCTCGCCAGCGGTCACGGTTACCTCACCCCCCTTGGGCGTCCGCAACCAAGCCCGGTCGCCGCTGGTGGCCTTCACCGACCAGCCCGCCACCGGTCGGCTGGATGCCCCCGCGGCCGCCGGCGCCAGAACGCCGAGCGCCGGAACACCCAGACCACGCTGGATGCGGGCCTCCAACTCTCCGACGAGAGCGCGCAAGGCCGCGATCTCCTGCCGAGCCGCCTGCAGTTCTTGCTGTAACTGGTCCTGTCGCACCACGGTCTGTTGCTGCCACATGCCGGCGTTCTGCACCAGCGCCTGCGCGGTCTGATTCAGAGCAGTCACGATCTGGACCACCCCATCCAGTTGGCCCTGAACGTCGCCCAAGCGCTTCAGGGTCTCCTCGTCCACGCTGAACAGGAAGTCGTATTGCTCCCCGTTGCGAATGGTGAACTGCGGCAGGTTTGGCGGCGGCGTGCGCGGTGGCTGATCGCGCAACGGCGTTGCCAGCTCGCCCGGGGGCGGCCCGGGACGAGCGGCCTGCGGCCCGGCGGCGCCGCTCAAGTCAACCAGGCGGGGCGCCGCGGGCGGCGGCGCCCACAGGCGCCGGACATCGTAAATCCCGGTCTCCTTGAGCAGTCCGGCGGCGCCATAGAGCAGAATGACTCCCAAGCCCAGCAGCCCGATGAGGTGGCCGGAACTCCAGCGGAAGCGGGGTTTGGCGATCACCGTCGCGCCGGACGGCAAATCGGGTGGCGGTTCGGCGGGCGGCGAGACCGGTTCCCGGGCGGGATGTTCGAGTTGCGGGATTTCGGCGGACAGGGCACTTACTCCGTAGCAAGACCGGCGGGAGACGCGCTCGGCGGCGGGGCGGAACCGGCGGACAATCCGGTCGCAATACCAGCGGCGCTGGCGGAAGCACGAACGGGCGGGCGCGGGGCCGAGACCGGGACAGGACGGGCGGCGGAAACGGCCGCCGTCTGCGTGGCGCCGCCCGAGGCCTCCTCCGGCGATCCCTCACGCGTCGTCGGCGCCACGATCAACACCCCGATCCCGGTCCCCGCTTGCACGGTGATGGTGTTGGGTCGTCGGAAGTGTTCGGCAACCGCATGGCCCAGCCGTTCGCCGACGGTTCCTACGGCGGCCCGGACGATGTCCTCGTGGTCGAGATCGTCCTTGGGCACGCTCACGACATTACCGAGCGGTCCCACCGTAGTGATCGAATGGCTGGCTTGCACAGCCTGGCCATACCCTTCCAGGAAGCTCGCCGCCACCAGCGAACCCCAGCGCTCCAGAATGTGGTGGTCGACGCCCGTCGCCAGCGCTGTACGGGCGGTTTCCAGATCGATGGCATAGGCATCGATCGAGTAGGTGCCGCGATCCGGGGTCGTCAGATCGGTGAATTTGACCAGAACCCGCTCCGGGCGGCTGCCCACCACCGGCGGAAACCGGCCCAGTTCGCCCAGCAAGACCGCGCCCTTGAACCGCTCGCCCACCACCTTGGCGCGTACCGGACCTGGCTCGTCGCTGTTGATGGCCGTCTGCAATACGGCGTGAAGGATGTCGCCGGGAGCCAGCAGGCCGCGCCGGTCGCGCGGGCGCTCGACGCGGCCCTCGACCCCGAACAGCTCGGCCGGTTTTCGCTGCTCGGCCCGCTCGCGCTGGCCCTGGAGGTCCTCGAATGCCACCATGCGGGTCGGTTTGGGAGCAAAACGTTCCCGGTACGCCAATAACCCTTGCATTTGCTCGCGCATGGCGCGGGCGAACGCGTTGGCGCGCGCCGCCGAATCCTCCGGCGGTGGTGCAGCCGGTACGGGGGCCGCCGCCGCCGCCGGAGGGGTTGCCACTGGTGCCGCTCCGGCTGACGCCGGCACCTCGGCAGTGCGCGGCTCCAGGCGCGGTGGGGTCGGCGCGGCGCTGCCGCCGATTGCCAGCGCGCGGTCGGCCCGCCGGTGGTCGGCCATTTGTTGCAGGCGGTCGTATTCGGGCGTCTGCGGTCCGCCCGGGATCGACTCCACGGGCTGAACGCCGGGCGCGCGGGCGGTCGCCGGCGCCCGAATGTCCGGTTCCCAGGCCGCCCAAAGATAGACGCCGACTGCGGCCACGACCAGACCCGCCAGCAGCAGGGCCGATCGATTGCGCAGGACCTTTTTCAGGACATCGAGAGGGTTCAACGCCTTATTCCTCGGTCACGATTTCGGTGAGATTGCCGTTGAAGCTGGCCAGGAGCACCGGCACATCAGGCAGCTTGTAGGCCCGCAACCCGCTGGGATTGCTCGCCCGCTGCCCGTATTCGGGACTGTAGATTTCGGCCACCGTGCGCAGATACAACGCGTCGTCCGTCCGCCAAGCCATCGCTTCCGGTTCTGCCCCCCGGATCGCAATCCGCTTCGCCGAAGCGACCGGCGGCAACCCGTTCAACACGTTCAGCAGGGCCGTCTCGATCCCGGCGGGGCTGACCGCATGGTACTCGACCGCAGCGTTGGGGCCGGCCAGCGGCAGTTTGAATTCCTTGCGGGCGTCCACGGTTTTCTGGCCCAGCACCAGGGTTAACACCACGGGGGTTTCCAGTCCCTTCAGCGTCACCACCAGATTTCCGGCGCCCCGACTCGCCACCGGCTGGACCACCAGCACGCTCGGCAGGTCTTCCTTGTTGCCGGTCGTGGTGCTGGCCGACACCACGAACAGGCTCTCGTTAAATCCTTGATAGGCGGTGATTGGCCACGCCTTGCCGGTGCGGTCGGTAAAGAGGATGCTGGTGCCATACCCCTGCCCCACCCGCACCATGGGCGGGCGGCTGGCGTCGAGCTGGAGAGGCGCGGCGCCCATCACGGTTTCCGGCTCCCGGTGGATCGCAGACACCGCTTCGATGGTTTCCAGCGACTGAATCAGCGTCTGTAGTTGCCCGGCGGTCATTGGCAACGCTTGATCTTCCATCGCCTCGAATCCTTCCTCCCGCGCCTGCTCCCGTCGGGCTTGGCGCGCCGGCGCGGCCGACGGCTGGGCTGGGCGGACCGTGGAGGGCGCCGTAACCGGCGCGGCAACCCGCCCGGATGCCCCCCCAGCGGCGGCCCCCTCCGGAGCCGGTGCATCGGACGGCGCAGGCGCCGGGTTGGAGGGTGGCGCTGCCGGCGCGGCGGGCGGCGGCGCGGCGCGTACCGGGCCGGCCAGCCCGCTCGAACTCAGGATCAGGACCAGCGCCCGCACCCGCAGCGCCTGCGGCCGGAGCCAGGTGGCCATCAGCGCTTCCCCTCGGCGGGTCGGGCGACGATTTGGTGAATCGCGTACCCGCGCGGCAGCTCGTGGGTCGGAATCCGCACGATCAACAGGTCCACGATGTTGCGCTGCGGTTGGCTGCTGCTGGAACCGCCCTCGTAGCCGATCTGGATCGGCACTTCCACCCGCCAGGCGTAGCGGTTCCCCAACACCCCCTGATTGACGATCACCGCTGGATCGGTGGCCACCACGCGCGTGATCAGCCGCCGTTTCTCCACCGCCGTCAGGATTCCCGCATCGTCCAGCGCCTTCAGGTGCCCCTTGAAACCCTCGGCGGTAAACAGCTCCCGTAGCGTCGAAAGCTGTTCTCTCAGGTGGACGTGATCGAGCGTGTAAGCCCGGGTGACCGACTGGGTCGCCCAGGTCAACAACGCCTCCTGCGGGACGTAGGGCTCGCTGATCGGCACCAGCGGAATCTGCCGCCCGTCGGCGGTGGTCGCGAAATATTCCGGCTGGGGCGGATGCAGGAGGGTCCAGACGTGGCCGAAGCTGCTCAGCGCCAGGGCGACGCCCAGCGCGATATTCGCCAGCACCGACCAGCGCAACTTCAGTTCGATGGCGTCGAGCAGGTTATGAACGGGCGCGATCCCGCGCATGCCCCCTTCCCGGGGAGAGACCGTAGAGGGTTCGGGCGGCGCGGGCATGACGAGCTCCTCAAAAATCGGGTGGGGTGCCGAAAATGTGCTATGATTGTTTTAACTATACTATGTTTGGAATATATAGTATGAATACTTCCGAACGCAACTCTACCCCGGATTTTGCGGTCCTCCTCCAAACCCTGCGCGCCCTGCCGCAAGCCCGGCACTTCACCGCCCAGCAGGCGGCCGGCTGGTTGACCCAGATGCAGGCGCGCGAAGCGGAGGGCGCAAACGGCGGCTTGCCATTCGTGGGGCACGTGCGCCGGCTGGGCGGCTTCGGCGCCAGCGAAATCGGCCTGCTGGTCGGCGAACGGCGCGGTCGCTATTCACCCTTCGGCACCGCCCGCGAAGTGGTGGCCGGCAAACTCCTCCAGCGGTTGCCCGATCCCGGCAACTCCCACACGCGCCGTGGCCTCCTGATGGAACCGTTGATTCGAGAGGAATTTCTGCAGCAAAGCGGCGCCGTCCGCCGCGACGACATCACCCGCCGGATCGCTGGCCACACCGCCGCGCGATGGCCGTGGATGCTGGCGACGCCGGACGACCTGGTGGAACTGGACGGCGTGCTGGGCGTGGTGGATTACAAGGCGCCCGCCGAACCGCTGACCGACCTGTCGTTGAGCCACACCTGTCAGTTGCACCAAATCGGTCTGCTGGCGGCGGATTTGGGCTACTCCATCGGCTTTCGGGCCATCGTCGCCTGGAATCACCGCCAGGGAACGCCCGAAGTGCTCGTTTGCGAACGCGATCCCGCCTTGGAGCAGGAACTCATCGCCGCGGGCGAGCACTACTGGAACCGGTACGTCCTGACCGGGACATTGCCCGACTGGCCGGCCCGCGAGACCCCGGCGCTGGCGCTGGCCGACCTGCCCGTGGCGGCCAAGCTCGAGATCGAGGCCTTGGCGGAGCGCTACTGGCGACTGGACCTGTTGGCCCGGGAAGCCAAAGCGCTGACCGACGCCGCCCGCGCCCGGTTGCAGGACTGCTGCCGCGTACACCGGCTGACCGACGCGGTGGCGTGCGGTCCGGTCCAGATCAAGCCCCGCGCCACCTGGAGCCTGGAGGCGGTTGAAGCGCGGCTCGACGCGCAGGAACGGGCCGCCTTCCTGCGTCTTGCCTGGGACCCGCGGGCGCTGGTCGACCTCGTGCGCGCGCTCGGCGGCGATCCCGATGCGGCGTGCGCCAGCGGAGAACCGACCCTCGATCTGGACGCCGCGGCGACATGGTTGATGGCGCAAAAAGGCGTCCCGGAAACCGAACTGCGGGCGACCGAGTACCAGCCCAGCGTATCCCGCCGCAAGGCCGATCAGCCGGTCCTGGAACCGGTGCGGGCCGCCGCCCGCGCGGCCACCCACGATTTCGGCGCAGTCGCCGCGCCGGGCCGCGCCAGCGCGCCGCCGCTTGGGGCGCCCGCCCCAGGCGGCTGACGCCCCACCGCTCCCCGCGCCCGCAGGCCGGCGCGCTCTTTGCCCACAGGAGATATTACTATGAGTTCTAAAACCAATATTAATATCAATATCGGCGCCTTGCGGCAGGAATC
>CALMNY010000305.1 GCA_937872125.1 uncultured Candidatus Competibacteraceae bacterium
TCAGCGCCAAGGTGGAAGCCCGTCGCGGGGGCGGTGGTCGCGGCGGTGGTGTTGGCGGCGGACATGAAATCAGGGCGCCGCGGGGCAACGTCGGCGGTGGTGGCCGCGACATCAACCGGGGTGACTACAACCGCCGGGATGTCAACGTCAACCGGGACGTCAATATCAATCGCAATGTGGATGTTGATGTGGACCGCCACTGGGGTTATCCGGTGGGCGCGGGGGCGGTGGCGGTGGGAACCGCCGTCGCCGTGGGCGCGATTGTGTCCACGCTGCCGTCGAGTTGCAGCACGTTCGTTGCCGATGGCGTGACCTACCAAAACTGTGGCGGCACCTACTACGCCCCCCGTTACGACGGTCCGAACGTCGTGTACGAAGTGGTCTCGCCGCCATCTTCCGGCTTTAATAATCAATAACCTGGCCGTTCTCAATGCTCCTCTCCCGCTTGCGGGAGAGGAGGCTACTCCTAATCGGGTCTAACGGCTCTGCCCGGCGTTCAGCGCTTCATCCCGCCAGTACTTGGTGCCGGCGACGGTCGCGGCCAACTCCAGGCCCCGGTCGGTGAACTGGTAGATTTCGATCCCCTGGGCAGACGCCCCGGCGCTGACCTGTCCGCCCTGGCTGCCGGTCTTGGCCGCCGCGCCCACGTCGCCGCCGAAGTCCCAGCCGCTGTTGACAAATTGATTCAGCGTCTGCGCATCCCGGAAGACGAACACGGCCCGAAAGTCCTTGATCCCGAACCCCAGCCCGGCACCCACCTCGGCCATGCGCATGTAAGTGTCCTGGCCGGTGCGGTTGTCGCGCACCAGGCCGTAGCCACTGCCGGAACTCACGACCAGGAACTTGGTGCCCCGATTGCTGAATACGCCATAGCCCGCTGCCCGTTTGACTCTGTTCTGGAGACCGGGATTCAGGCGATAGGCCTCGGCCAGGGTGTCCTGGGCCATCTGCCGTATGTTGGCCCGCTGCTCGGCGGCGGTGTCGCCCTGCGGCGTGGCGCACCCGGCGATCAACAGGAAGCACAGCGCGAACAATGAGTTGAAGATTTTGGATTTCATGGTTTTTTCCTCGTAGGGGTCGTATCTGCTACTTTTCAAAACACTTCGGGAATGAATTTTAAACGGGGAGTCCGGCTCCCCAGACTCATTGGTCTTTTGCCGCTTTGGCAGATTGATCTTTTCGCGTGGCACCTCCTCATAGGGAACTTGGCTTCGGACCCGGGGGGATTCAGTACGCTATCAAACCGCCTTGATTTCATCCGTCAGAGGCAGCCCATTGGCGAACTGGGTCACGCTGTTGATGGTGGTCTCGCAGATCGTCGTGATCGCCTCCTGGGTGAAGAAGGCCTGATGGCCGGTAACGATGACGTTGGGGAACGACAGCAGGCGCTGGAACACGTCATCGGTAATGATAGTGCTCGACAAGTCGCGGAAAAACAGATCGGCCTCCTGCTCGTAAACATCCAGCGCCAAGCCCCCCAATTGGCCGCTTTTCAGGGCTTCGATGACTGCTTCGGTATCGATCAATCCGCCACGGCTGGTGTTGACGAGCAGCGCGCCCCGTTTCGCTCGCGCGAGCGTGTCCGCATTGATGATGTGATGCGTTTCCGGCGTCAGCGGGCAATGCAGGGAAACGATATCGGCCCGGGTGCCGATTTCCCGGCATGAAATACGGTTCCGCCTGACACGGGCAGGACGCGCGTCAGCCGCTCAGCAACGCGGCCACAATCTGGGCGAACAGAATCTTGAGGATGGTCATCGAGGGAAAAATCATCGCGTAGCCTACATCCGGCTGATCGGTCGGCGCCACGCGACTGGCAAAGGCGAGAATCGCCGGATTGCCGGTCGCGCCGGAGACCACACCCATGGCGGTATCGAACGGCAGGCGGAACACGAACAGGGCGAAGAACGCCGTGATCAGCACCAGCGCCGCCGCGATCAACGCGCCGTAGAGCAAAAAGCTCACCCCTGTCGCGCTGACCGTGGCGAAAAATTTCGGACCCGAGGCCAATCCGACCTGGGCCAGAAAGATGGTCAGGCCGAAGTTTCTCAGCACCAGGTTGGCCGACAGCGGCATGGTCCAGACCAAAGCCCTGGTGCGCCGGAGCTTGCCGAGAACGAGGGCCAGCAGCAGCACGCCGGCCAAACCCAGGGTCAGCGTGCCCAGACCGGGCAGGATCAGGGGAATCATGCCGACGAGCAGGCCGAGCGCGGCGCCGATCCCGATCGAAATGTAGCTGAAATCCGCCGTGCCCTTGATCGAATCGCCAAAGAAGGCCCGGATGGCCTTGATCTGGTCCCTGGGAACCAACACGCCGACGCGGTCGCCAACTTCCAGGATCAACTCCGGGCTGGGCAGCAGGTCGCTGTCGCCGCGCCGGACCTGGACGATCGAGCCTTCCACGCCGGGCGGAAACGCCAGGTCGCCGAGCGGGCAACCGACCACGCTATGCTTCGACGCAAAAACCCGGATGTAGTCCAAATCCTCGCGATCGGTGGCGATGCGTCCCGGCTGGAGTTCCCCCAGCAGCGCAATGGCGGCTTGCAGCGCCGTCGGGTCCGTCGCCGTGGCCAGCAGCACGTCATCCTGCTTGAGCACCAGGTCATCCGAGGGCAGGCGGTTGCGGTGCTGCCGCCGCACGGTGGCAATCATCACGCCGGAGGGCAGTTTAGCGATCAGTTCCGGAAAGCGCAGCCCCCAAAAGGCGGGGTTCAACAAGGCGATTTCCGCGATCTCGATGGCTTGCCCGGCGGGTTGTTCGATGCTGGGCTTCAGCCAGGCATTCAGCGCATAGATGCCGAGAATGGGGATCGCGACGCCAAATGGATAGGCCACGCTATACCCAACGGCGGCGCCATCGCTTTCGAGCGCGGTGAGGATGGCCTGCAAGGTGGCGGTGCTGGTGCCGGCCCCGGCAAAAATGCCCAGCGCCGCATCCGTGGGCAGCGCGGCCAATGGAATCAGGGCGACCGCGACACACCCAGCGCCGATCACCCCCAGGGTCGCCGCCACGTTGGCCTTGAGGCCGTCCTTGCTGGTGAGCCCCTGAAAGAACTGCCCGCCATACTGAATGCCCACGCCATAGAGGAACAACAGCAATCCCATCGTTCCCAACAAGGCGGGGGGCGCGGCTTTCGGCGCCAGGCCACCGATCGCCAGGCCGACAAACAGCACTGCGCCGGAACCGAGGGAAAAGCCGGTGAGGTTGATTTCGCCAACCAGATAGCCCAGCGCCTTCGTCAAAAACAGCGCGATCAGCGGCTGGGTGT
>CALMNY010000306.1 GCA_937872125.1 uncultured Candidatus Competibacteraceae bacterium
GCCTGAATCGCGGCGTACAGCACCACCAGCCCCGCCGCCAGCGTGAACAGGAACACGTATTCGACGGCGGTAATCACCCGGTCCATGATCTCGCGGACCTTGCCCATCAGCGCCTCCACGTCCAGCACTGTGACCGAGGGATACTGCCGCACCAGTTCCGCCAGCACTGCTTTCCGATCCGGCGGCAGATGGAAACTGGTGATCCAGGTGGCCGGATAGGCGTCCAGCACGCCGGACGGGAACACGACGAAGAAATTGGCCCGGAACGAATCCCATTCGACGCTGCGCAGGCTGGTCACCTTGGCTTCCAGGGCCTGGCCGGCGATCTGGAAGCGCAGGGTATCGTTCAAGGCGATGCCCAGGTCTTTCGCCAGCCCGACCTCGACCGAAGCGACGCCCTGACCGCGATCTTCAGGATTCCACCAGCGGCCGGACAGAATGCGGTTATCCTCCTGCAGGCGGTCGGTCCAGGACAGGTTAAACTCCCGCTCCACCAGGCGCTTGGCGCGCGGGTTGTCATAACCATCCGGCCCCACCGCCCGGCCGTTGATCGCCGTCAGCCGTCCGCGCACCATCGGGAACAGTTCAGCGCTGCTTGATCCACGCTCGCGCAGGAACGCCCGCACGCCATCCACTTCGCCCGGCTGAATATTGATCAGGAAATGGTTGGGTGCATCCGCCGGCAAACTGGAGCGCCAACTGGTCAGCAGATCGGTGCGCACCAGAGTCAGCATCAGCAACGCCATCAGCCCCAGCCCCAGCGCCACCACCTGCACCGCGCTGCCGGAGCCACGCCGGGCGATGTTGGCCAAGCCGAAGCGCCAGGCCACGCCGACCCGGCCCCGCAACAGGTTCAGCGCCTGCACCAGGCCCCAGGCCGCCACCGCCAGCGCCGCCACCGTGCCCACCACGCCGGCGCAGACGTACAGCGCCAGCCGCCATTCGCCGGCCTGCCAGACCAGCAGCGCCACGGTCGCCAGCACGGCGGGACCGTACAATGCCAGCAGATGCGGATCAACCGGACCGAGATCGCGGCGCAACACCCGCAGCGGCGGCACTTCCCGCAGCCGCAGCAGCGGCGGCAGCCCGAAGCCGAGCAGGGTGACAAAGCCGGTCGCCAGCGCCGGCAGGATCGGTCGCCAGGACGGCGGCGGCAATTCGGTGGCGCTGACCAGCGGCCCGAGCACGCCGCTCAACCCGTACTGAGCCAGATAACCGACCAGCAGGCCCGCTGCGCCGGCCAGCGTCGCCAGCATCAGCAATTCCAGCACGAACAGCCGGATGACCAGTGTCTGGGTAGCGCCGACGCAGCGCAGGATGGCCACGCTGTCCCAGTGGCGGGCGGCGAAGCGGCGCACGGCGATGGCCACGCCGACCCCGGCCAGAATCACGCTGACCAGCGCGGCCAGATTCAGAAAGCGTTGCGCCCGCTCCAGCGCCGCTCGCAGCTCGGCGCGGGCGTCGCGCACGCCTTGCAGCCTCTCGCCGGTTTTCAGCCGGGATTGCGCCCAGACTTTGAAATCGTCCAGCGCCGCCGGCTCGCCGGCCAGCAACAGGCGGTATTCGACCCGACTGCCGGGCTGCACCAGCCCGGTCGAAGGGATGTCCGCCAAATTCATCAACAGCCGGGGGGCGATGCTGAACAGGTCGCCGGCCCGGTCCGGCTCGTAGGCCAGCACCTGTTCCACTTGGAACGTGCGCACGCCGAGGTCGAGCGCATCGCCCACCCGAAGGGCGAGCGTCTGCATCAGCCGCTCGTCCAGCCAGACCTGGCCCGGTTCAGGAATGGCGGTCACGGTCCGGGGCGGGGCGAACGGCGCATCGCTGATTTGCAGCGTCCCGCGCAGCGGATAGCCGGGACCCACAGCCTTGACTTCGGTCAGTTGGGTGGTTTCGCCGGCCAGCACCACACTGCGGAAATTGAGGGTTTCCGCCGTTTGCAAGCCCCGTCGCTGCGTTTCTTCAGCCAGCATCGGCTGAAGCGGATTGGGCGCGGAGACCACCAGATCGGCTCCCAGCAGTTCGCTGGCCTTGCGCTCCATCGCCAGTTGGATGCGGTCGGTGAAAAAACCGACGGCGGCGACGCTGGCGACCGCGATCAGCAACGCGACCGCCAGCACCCGCAACTCACCGGATTGCCAGTCGCGGCGCAGCGCGCGCAAGGCCATGCGGATCAGGTTCAGCGCTTCCATGGCTAAGGCTCCCGCCGCTCGCGCAACCGGCCATCGTCCAGTTCCAGCACCCGGTCGCAATAGGCCGCCAGTTCCGGATCGTGGGTCACCAGAATCAGGGTCGCGCCCTGCTCGCGGTTGAGCGCAAACAGCAGTTCGATGATACGGTGACCGGTTTTCTGGTCGAGGTTGCCGGTCGGTTCGTCGGCGAACAGCACGGCGGGATTGCCGGCGAACGCGCGGGCGATAGCCACCCGCTGCTGCTCGCCGCCGGACAGTTGCGACGGATAGTGGCGAGCGCGGGCCTTCAGCCCCACTCGTTCCAATAAGTCCAGCGCCAGCCGGTGGGCGTCGGGCTGGCCAGCCAGTTCCAGCGGCAGCAGCACATTTTCCAGCGCCGTCAGCCCGGTCAGCAGTTGGAAGGACTGGAACACGAAACCGACCCGTTGCGCGCGCAGCAGGGCGCGACCGTCCTCGTCCAGGCTGCCGAGATCAGCGCCCGCCAGCCAGGCCCGGCCCCGGCTCGGCGTATCCAGCCCGGCCAGCAAACCGAGCAGGGTGGATTTGCCGGAACCGGACGCACCGACCACCGCCACGCTTTCACCCCGCGCGATGTCGAAGTTGATGTCGTCGAGAATCACCAGCGTTCCTTCCGGGCTGACCACCTGCTTGCCCAGATGCTCGGCGCGCACGATGCAATCAGCGTCCGGCTTGTTTGCGGGCGGCGCGGCGGCTACGCTAACGCCGCTACCTCCTTCCTGTTCATGATCTACGCGCATTGGCTGGTTCTCCGACGATGAAATGGATTCACTCACGATGGTTGTTAATCCTGCTGCTGTGGCTGGCGAGCTGGCCCGGCTTGGCCCGCGCCGAAGCGCCGGTCATTCTGGTGTTCGGCGATAGCCTGAGCGCCGGCTATGGCATTCCAGTCGAACAGGGCTGGGTCAGTCTGCTGCAACGCCGACTGAAAGAACGCGGCTTTGCCCATCAGGTCGTCAACGCCAGCATCAGCGGCGACACCACCGGCGGCGGCCTGAGCCGGTTGCCGGCGGCGCTGGAGCGGCATCGCCCCGCCCTGGTCATCCTGGAACTGGGCGCCAACGACGGGCTGCGCGGTCAGCCGCCGATGGCCATGGCCAATAATCTGGGGCGGATGATCGAACTGGCCCAACAGGCCGGTGCGCGCGTGCTGCTGGCGGAGATGCGGATTCCGCCGAATTATGGCCCGCTGTACGCGCAAAAGTTTCAGACGACGTTCGGCGAAGTAGCGAAACGCTACGACATTCCGCTGATTCCCTTCCTGCTGGAAGGCGTCGCCGGCAACCCGGCGCTGATTCAGGATGACGGCCTGCACCCGCGCGCCGAAGCGCAACCCAGAGTGCTGGACAACGTCTGGCCGGCGCTGGAACCGCTGTTGACGCGATAATGGATGTTGCGCAAGCTTGCAAACCGGTCTCTAAATCAGTAAGTTTCACAATCCACTTAAAAACAACCTCTCGATTTCATTTTTTAAGGAATTGTCATGAAGCGGACTTTCCAGCCCAGCATCATTCACCGCAAGCGCACTCACGGCTTTCGCGCGCGCATGGCCACCAAGGGTGGCCGCCTGGTTCTGAAAGCGCGCCGCGCCAAGGGCCGCGCCCGGTTGACCCCCTGACGTCGTGACCGATGGCGCGCGCTTCCCGCGCCGCGCCCGGCTGACCGGCCGAAACGCTTTCGCTCACGTTTTCGCCCAGCCGGTCAAATCCAGCGACCGCCATTTCACCGTACTCGCTCGACCCAATGCCCTTGGCTATCCCCGCCTCGGTCTGGCCATTTCCCGCAAGGTCGCCAAATCCGCTGTGGTGCGCAACCGGCTCAAGCGGGTTGCGCGCGAAAGTTTCCGGCATCAGCAGGCATGGCTCGGCGGTCTGGATTGCGTGGTGATGGGCCGGACGGGGCTGACCGCAGCGGACAACGCCGTGCTGTTCGCTGCGCTGGAACGGCACTGGCGCAGGCTGGCGCAATCGTGCGCGCCCTCCTGATCGCGCTGATTCGCGGCTATCAGTGGTTTATCAGTCCGCTGCTGGGCAATCACTGCCGGTTCTATCCAAGCTGCTCCGAGTACGCCCGCGAGGCCATCGAGCGCCACGGCGCGGTGCGCGGCGTCTGGCTGGCGATCCGGCGGGTGGCGCGCTGTCATCCCTGGCATCCGGGCGGCGTTGACCCCGTTCCCGAACCTCCCCCGAAGGACCGATGATGGAAAACCAACGTTTAATCCTGTTCGCCGC
>CALMNY010000307.1 GCA_937872125.1 uncultured Candidatus Competibacteraceae bacterium
CGGCCACGCCATGGCCCAGCGGGGCGGGCGCCCGCACGGTCGCGGTCGCCGCCAGTGCCGCCAGCCCGGCCGCCTCGGCCTCGAACAGCGGCAGGTGGGCGGCGTCGTTGACCTTGACGAAATACGTCCGGTCGCCGTCGCTGACCCGCCAAGCCTGATGAATGCACCCGCCGCCGACCGGCTCGCGCTGGCGAAGGGCAAACGGCTGGCCGGTGGCCGCGCCGATCGCTGGTTCCAAGATCCTCCAGAAGGTATTCATCGGATTTCGGACCTGCGTAGCTAATGATCCTGGGGCGAATGCGCTGTACGGGAATCCTAGGCCGTTCCCGTCATGAGCGCCAGAACGGTGCGGGTAGATCGTCAGGTTTTGGCGTGGGGCGGTTCAGGGAACCCGGCGTGCGGTAACTACCTACCCCCCTACCGAAATCAGCTAATCTACCCCCATGCCTGAGTTGACCCGCCCCACCCAAGCCGAACTGAACCGGATGAGTCATCCTGAGAAGGATGGACTGATTCTGGCGCTGTTCGACGTCCTGGGGCGGCATGAGCAGCGGTTAAGGGAGTTGGAAAGCCAGATTCAGAAAACCAGCCGCAATTCCAGCCAGCCGCCATCTTCGGACGGGCTGAAGAAGGGACCGGCGATGCCCCGACGCCCGGGTGAGAAGCCGCTGGGTGGTCAGCCGGGCCATCGCGGGGCGACACGGGTGATGGTGGATACGCCTGACGAGATCCGGGAGTTGCGGCCGGTGGGGGTCTGTGCGTGTGGAACCGAGTTGGCCGGGTTGGAGGGGTTACCGGGTCGCCTTGGGGAGCGCCGGCAGCAAATCGAGCTCCCGGAACCGAAGACGGTGGTAACGGAATTCCGCCAGCTGTGGGTGACCTGTCCGGGCTGCGGGCGGGACCACGGGGGGACGTTTCCGGTTGGGGTGACCCCGAACGTCAGTTTTGGCCCGCGGCTGAAGACGTATGCGGTCGGGCTGGTAAACGGGCATTTTGTGGTCCTCGACCGGGCCTGCGACCTGATTGCCGATCAATATGGAGTTCGACCGTCCGATGGGGCGGTGCAAAACTGGATGATCGAGGCCGGGCAGCGGTTGGCCGATGACCACGCGGCCGGTCGGGAAGCCATCCGGGCCGCCGAGGTGGCGCACTTTGACGAAAGCGGGATGCGGGTGAGCGGCCAGCTCCACTGGCTGCATGTGGCGGCGACCGCCACCGTCGTGTATTACACCGTCCATGCCAAGCGGGGTGAGGAGGCAATGGATGCCGCCGGGATTTTGCCCCGGTTCACCGGGACGGCGGTGCATGACCACTGGAAACCCTACGGTGCCTATATCCAATGCACCCATGCCTTCTGTAACGCTCATCACCTGCGGGAGTTGCGGTATTGTGAGGAGTTGACCGGGCCTTTCTGGCCCTACGCCCTGCGGCACCTGCTGGTGGAAGGCCATGAGGCGGTGCTCGCTGCCCGCGCCGCCGGCCAGGCGGCCCTGGAGCGGGGGTATGTCGCGGAGTGGCTGGCCCGCTATGACCAGCAAGTGAGCAACGGCTTGGGAGCCTGTCCGATACGACTGCCCGAGCCGGGCAGTAAACGCCGGGTCAAGCAGCATCCGGCCACCAATCTGCTGGTGCGCCTGCGGGATTATAAAACCGAGGTGACCCGGTTTCTCACCGATTGGCGGGTACCATTCGACAACAATCGCGCGGAACGGTTGGTGCGGCCAATCAAAGTCAAATTGAAGGTGATCGGCGGTTTCCGTGCCTTGGGCGGTTCCACCGCCTTTTGCATCCTGCGTTCGATTTGGGAAACCAACAAGCTGAACGGCATTAACCCCTTCGATACCCTCAGGCTGGCGTTTGAGGGTAGGTAGTTACCCCGTGAAGGATTACCGCGACGGCGCCAGTGCGGCGTCCGCCAGAGCGCGCCATTCTCGAAACGTTGCGTATTCCACGCAAATTGGACGGCCGTTCCATGGCAAACTGGACGCCTGTTCCACGGCAAAGTGGACAGTCGGAGCGAAGCGACGCGGGGGTCGAAAGTGTTTACTCCTGGATGGGTTCCTCCGTCAATGTCGGCTGAAGTTTGCGCAGGGACTCGCCGGTCAGAGCGAGCGGATGGGCGTGGTGGATCAGGCGATCGAGGATCGCATCGGCCAAGGTGGGATGGCCGAGGGCCTCGTGCCAGTGGGCCACGGGTAACTGACTGGCGACCACGGTCGAGCGGGTCTGATAGCGCTCGTCGAGGATTTCGAGCAGATCGCGCCGGCGTTCGTCATCGAGCAGAGCCAACCCCCAGTCGTCGAGGATGAGCACCTCGACCTTGGCCAGGGTGGCCATCAGCTTGAGGTAGCGGCCGTCGGCCCGGGCGAGGGCCAGTTCCTCGAACCAGCGCGGCAGGCGCTGGTACAGGGCGGTATGGCCCTGTCGGCACGCGGCGTTGGCCAAGGCGCACGCCACATAGGTTTTCCCGACGCCGGTCGGGCCGGTGACGAGCACGTTCTGATGGGCGCGGACCCAATCGCCGGCGAGCAGTCGCCGGACCACGGCGCGGTCCAGGCCGCGCGGGTGGCGGTAGTCGATGTCCTCGGCCACGGCGGCCTGCTTGAGGCGCGCCTGCCGCAAGCGGTTGGCCAGTTGGCGGTTTTGCCGCTCGGCGAACTCGCGGTCGACCAGCAATCCCAGCCGCTCCTCAAAGGTCAGGGCCTGGAGGTCTGGGGTGTGGGCCTGTTCGGTCAGGGCGTGCACCATGCCGAACAAGCGCAGTTGGGCCAAGCGTTCGCAGGTGGGATGATCGAGCATGATGGAGCCTCTCAGTGGTAATAGGCGGGCCCGCGCACGTTGGCGTGGTGCAGGGGCAACGGGGCCTGGGTGGGCGTGGGGCTCTGGCGATCCAGGCCGTGCTTGAGGATCGAGGCGAGGCTGCGGTAGGAGATGACCTGCAGCCGGGCGGCGCGTTGGCAGGCGGCTTCCAGCCGGTCGTTCCCGTAGGCCTTGGCCAGGCGCAGGATCCCCAGCGCGGTCCGATAGCCCTGCTGGGGATGGGCGCGCGCCTGCAGCACCCGCTCGATGACGGTCTGGGTCTGGGGGCCGATCTGGGCCGCCCAGTCGAGGAACCGCTGGGCGTTCCAGCCGGCCACCACCTGGTGCGCCGGCGCCAGATGGGCGGCCACGGTGGTATGCCCGCCGGGGACCCGGCTGCGC
>CALMNY010000308.1 GCA_937872125.1 uncultured Candidatus Competibacteraceae bacterium
CCTGGGCCAGGGTGTCGAAGCGGCCTTGCAGGTCGGCGCGGGTGGCGTCGAAAGGGGCGAGGGCGGCGGGGATGGCCGCACTCTCGCTGCACACCCGGTCCAGGTACTGCCCCACCAGGCCCAGGAAACGCTGCCGCTGGCCGCGATAGAGCCAGACGATGGCGGCCAGGTTGTGCATCTGCTCGGGGCTGAAGTCATAAATCTTGCGCGTGACTTTGCGGTAGACGTTGCGGGCGTCGAGCATGAGGACGTTGCCGCGGTGGTTGTGGGGTGCTCCCTCACCCCCGCCCTCTCCCTGAGTGAGCGGGGGTTTGTTCTTGTCGAAGTGCCATAGCTCGCAGGGCACGGTGCGGGTGTAGAAGAAGTTGGAGCGGATGGCGATCATCACGTCCACGTCGCCGGTCTGCACGATCTTGCGGCGCACCTCCGCCTCGCCATGCCCGGCGCTGGACGCCTGCGAGGACATGACGAACCCGGCCCGGCCCTTTGGATTCAAGTAGCTGTGGAAGTAGGAAATCCACAGGTAGTTGCCGTTGGAAACGGTTTCCTTGCTTTTTCCGGCATCCCCTTTCCTGTTCTTGCCCGCGCCCTTGGTGGTTCCCGGCAACCCGAACGGCAGTCTGCGGTCGGTCTTCACCTTCTCCGCATCGACCAGGTCCACGTTGAACGGCGGATTGGCCATCACGAAATCGCAGCGACCGAACAGGTTGTGCTCGTCCTGATAGAAGGTGTTAGCCTCGCGAATGTCACCCTCCAGCCCATGCACAGCCAGATTCATCCTGGCCAGCCGAATCGTGGTGGCGGTCTTCTCCTGCCCGTAGAAGGTGACCTTGTGGCTGGTATCCTGTCCCTGGCGCTCGATAAAGTGGCTGGATTGCACGAACATGCCGCCGGAACCGCAAGCGGGATCGAAGACGATGCCGTGTTCGGGTTCGATGACGTTGACGAGGGTCTGCACCAGTGAGGGCGGGGTGAAGAACTCACCGCTATCCTGCGCGCCCTGCATCGCGAACTTCATCAGGAAATATTCGTAGATGCGGCCAAACACATCGCCGCTGGCGTTGCGCAGCGCCTCCCGGTCGAAAGCGCGCAACAGGTCTTCCAGCAGATCGCTCTCGAACCGGTCGTAATCCTTCGGCAACTGACCCCGTAGCGGCTCGAACTCGTCCTCGATGGCGGTCATCGCCTCGACCAGCGCCGCGCCCAGTTTGCCATCCTTCGGCCGGTTCATTAGCACGTCGTAGCGGGCCTGTTCGGGGAGCATCAAGGCCCGGCGTTTGATGAAGTCACCTTTGACCAGCGGCCGTTTGGGCATCCTGCCGGCGGCCTGATCGGCTTCGATCTGCTTCAGCGCGGCCTGATAGCGATTGCTGGCGTGGCGCAGGAAGATCACCCCCAGCACCGGCATACAGTATTCGCTGCTGGTCAGCTTGGAATTGGCGCGAAGCTGGTCGGCCGCTTCCCACAGCGAGGATTCGAGTTGTTCGATGTCGTGCAGGACGTTGTGGATCATTAGTGGGGCGGAACCCTACTCGATATTCTGAATCTGCTCCCGCATCTGCTCGATTAACACCTTGAGTTCGACGGCGGCGCGGGTGGTTTCAGCATCGGCGGACTTGGCGGACAGGGTGTTGGCCTCGCGGTTGAGTTCCTGCATCAGGAAATCCAGCCGCCGACCGACCGGTTCGGGGCGCTGGAACACCGTCTGGATTTCATCGAGATGGGTATCCAGCCGGTCCAGTTCCTCATCCACATCCAGGCGCTGGGCGATCAACACCAGCTCCTGCTCCAGGCGACCGGGATCGGCCTCCACGGGAAGATCTGTCAGTCGGCCCAATAATTTGTCACGCCATCGAGCCAGCACTTCGGGCCGGCGGGCGCGGGCGCGCATCACCTGAACCCGCATCGCCTCACAGCGTTGCAAGAGCAATTCGGCGGTGCGCTGGCCTTCCCGTTCCCGCGTGGCGATCAGTTCCGCCAGGGCCGCGTCCAGTGCGCCGAGGATGATGGCGCTGATTTCATCCAGGTCCGGTTCGGGTTCGTTGACCACGCCCGGCCAGCGCAGCACGTCAATCAATCGTAAGCCGGTGCCTGGCCCCATCTGGTGCTCCAACTCAGCGGCCACATCGAGCAGGCGCTCGACCAGGGGAAAATTCAGGGTGATGGCGGCCGCCGCCGCGCCAGCCGCTTGCAATTTGAGCGTCCCTTCGACCTTGCCTCGGCTGAGCGCCGCACCGATGCGCTCGCGCGCTGCGGTCTCCAGACCCCGCAGCGCTTCGGGCAGGCGGAGCGTGGTTTCCAGATAGCGGTGATTCACCGACCGCAATTCCCAGATAATGGCGCCCCAGGCGCTAGGCTGTTCTCGCCGGGCGAAGGCGGTCATGCTGCGTAACATGGCTTGATCCTCTGTTCAGTGGTTTTTTATCTTAGGCGGAATTGGCGGCTTTGGCGCGCGTTCCCGCTGTTTTTTCGCCATCCCGTGAGGCTGGTCGGTTCTGGTATAGTGCCGCTCCCCTTGGCCACCCATGTTCAAACTACAGGAAACGATCCATGCGTCCCAGCCACCGCGCCGCCGATGAACCGCGCTCGATCCGAATCACCCGGCAATTCACCAAGCACGCCGAAGGCTCGGTGCTGGTGGAATTCGGCGACACCCGGGTGATTTGCACTGCCAGCGTCGAGGAGCGAGTGCCGCCGTTTCTGAAAGGCAAGGGACGGGGCTGGGTCACGGCGGAATACGGGATGCTGCCGCGCGCGACCCATACCCGCTCCAGCCGCGAGGCCAGTCGTGGCCGCCAGGAAGGCCGGACCATGGAAATCCAACGATTGATCGGGCGCGCGCTGCGCTCGGTCGTGGACCTGGAGGCGCTGGGCGAGCGCACCATCACCGTGGATTGTGATGTGATTCAGGCCGATGGCGGTACCCGCACCGCCGCGATCACTGGGGGCTTCGTGGCGCTGGCCGATGCGGTGCGCCATCTGATCAGCCGCAAACAGATCAAAAAGAATCCCTTGCACGGGCAGGTGGCTTCGATCTCGGTCGGCATCTACCGGGGCGAGCCGGTGCTGGACCTGGATTACGCCGAGGATTCGGAAGCGGAAACCGACATGAATGTGGTGATGAACGACGCCGGCGCGTTCGTCGAACTCCAGGGCACCGCCGAGGGTCACGCCTTTCGCCTGGAAGAGTTGCAGGCGATGTTGGAACTGGCGCGCGGCGGGATCGAGCACCTGTTGCGCAAGCAGCGGGAAGCGCTGGGCCTGCCGGGTTGAAGTCATGCGTATCGTCCTGGCCAGCAACAATCCGGGCAAAGCCCGGGAATTCGCCGCTGCTCTGGCGGAGTTGAATGTGGACATCATGCCGCAGTCGCTATTTGGCGTGCCGGAAGTGGAGGAAACCGGCCTGACCTTCATCGAGAACGCGCTGCTCAAAGCCCGCAACGCCGCGTTGCACACCGGCTGGCCGGCGCTGGCCGACGATTCCGGGCTGGTGGTGGATGCGCTGGACGGCAGACCCGGCATCCATTCAGCCCGTTACGCCGGCCCTGATGCCGACGACCACGCCAATATTGCCAAGCTGCTGGTGGAGTTGCGCGGCGTGCCGGCGGAACGGCGCACCGCCCGCTTTGTCTGCGTGTTGGCGCTGCTGCGCCATCCTGCCGATCCGACGCCGCTGATCTGTCAGGCAAGCTGGGAAGGCGTCACTGTGACCGAACCGCGCGGCGCGAACGGATTTGGTTACGATCCCGTCTTTTTCGTACCCGGCGAACAGCAAACTGCGGCTGAACTCGATTTGGCAACCAAGAACCGCCTGAGCCATCGTGGCCAGGCGTTGGCGCACCTGCGCCGGCAGATGCAGGACGAGCCGGCCTGGTAGAGGGAAATCAAGGCGGCAACGCCGCGATGGATGTCATGATCGGCTCCAGTTGGCGCCATGCCTGTTCGGCCTGCCGCCGGGACAGCGCTTTGGGCAACATGTCGCGGATGGCGTCGAGTTCGAGCCGGAGTTCCTCGGGTGTGTTGGTTGCATCAATTCGCTCGATCCGGCGGGCGGCGGTCGGTCCCAGCGCGCCCAGCAAGGTGAACCGGATCACGCCCTTGGCTTTGGCGAGATTGAATTCGGGATGTGAAGGCAGGACTGAAGCGGTCGTTGATTTGGTCGGCGGCGCTGCACCCTGAGCCTGGTTTGGCGAGCGCCATCCCAGCGCCAGCGTGACCGGCTCCAACTGGCGCCATATCTGTTCGGCCTGGGGCCGGGGCAGCAGTTTGGGCAACAAGTCATGGAGGGTGTCGAGTTCGACCTGGAGTTGGTCGGGCGTCGTGATCGCTTCGACGCATTCGATCCGGTAAGTCGCGGCCGGTCCCATGGCGTCCAGCAGAATGGAACGGATGGATTGCTTGGCTTGGCCCAGATTGAATTCGGGGGGCGTAGCGGGGGACGCCGCGCTGGGCGTGCTCGAACCAGAGCCGGGATGCGCGATAAAACCACCTGCTTCGAGTTCGATCAGCGCCGGTTGAATATCACCGAGCGCCGTCAACCGGCCAATCAGTTCGGCGACGGTGGATCGGCCATCCACCATAATCAACAGCCGGCGCAAGTGAGCGGACAGCTTGTAGGTTCGGGACTGGATTTCCTCTAATCCCTTGGCGGTCTTGATATAGACCTGATGAAGTTCCATACCATCCTCACTGTATGGTTAGAAATCGCTGCCGGTGCCCAGCAACTCGGGTAACGGGATTCAGGCGCGCCCTCGACGGGCGTCATCAGAAAATTCTAGCTCAACCGAGTTGAGGTGTAGTTTGGCGTTGCTCTGCCCCATTCCTCTGGCGCTGTACGTTCACATTCCCTGGTGTGTGCGTAAATGCCCGTATTGCGATTTCAACTCGCACGAAGCGCGTGGACTCATCCCGGAAGCGGCTTATGTGGGTGCGCTGCTGGCGGATCTGGAACAGGATTTGCCGCGTGTCTGGGGGCGGCGGATCGAAAGTGTGTTCATTGGCGGCGGCACGCCCAGTTTGTTTTCGGCTGAGGCACTGGACCGGTTGCTGGCCGGCCTGCGCGCCCGTTTGCCGTTGCGCCCGGATACGGAAATCACCCTGGAGGCCAATCCCGGCGCGGTAGAGCGGGGCAAATTCGCTGAATTCCGGGAGGCGGGCGTTAACCGGCTGTCCATCGGCGTGCAGAGTTTCGATGACGAACAGTTACAACGGCTGGGGCGGATTCATGACCGACGCGCCGCGTTCGCCGCCGCCGAGGCCGCGCAGGCCGCCGGGCTGGACAATTTCAATTTGGATCTGATGTTCGGCCTGCCGGGGCAGACAGTGGCGCGGGCGCGGGCGGACATCGCCAACGCCATAGCTTTGCAACCGGCGCATCTGTCGTATTACCAGCTCACCATCGAACCGAACACGGCGTTTCACCAATCGCCGCCTACCCTGCCGGACGATGAGACGACGGACCTGATTCAGCAGCGCGCTCAGGCGGAACTGGCCCGGTGCGGCTATCAGCAGTACGAAGTATCGGCCTATGCCCGCCAAAACCGATGCTGCCGGCACAACCTGAACTACTGGCATTTCGGCGATTATCTCGGCATTGGCGCTGGCGCGCACGGCAAGCGGACCGATCCCGCCACGGGAACCATCCACCGCCTCTGGAAGCTCAGGCATCCGCGCGATTATCTGGCTTCAGCGGGAACGCCGGCTGGCATCGGTGGCGATGAACCGATCCGCCCGGTTGATTTGCCGGTGGAGTTTCTGATGAACGCGCTGCGGCTGGTGGAGGGGGTGCCGGCGGCATTATTCGAGGAGCGGACGGGGTTGCCGTTGACTGTGCTGGAGCCGGGCCTGGGCCAGGCGCGGGAACGCGGGCTGATGACAGCGGATGCCGAGCGGTTGCAACCGACGGAACTGGGGTTGCGATTCCTGAACGATCTGTTGCCGACGTTCATGCCGGAGTAGTGTCGTTGCCACAGCCGTTGGCACCAGGTCCTACCGGGGCATGGCCGCACCGAGTGGCAGGCGGATTTGAATCCGCGTTCCCGTGGCGCTTTCCCCCAGATCAATCACGCCCCGATGCGCGTTCACCAGCGATTTCACCACCGCCAAACCCAGGCCTGTGCCGCCCTGGGCGCGGGCGGTAGTGAAGAACGGCTCGAACACCCGCGCCGCGTTGGCCGCCGAGATGCCAGGACCGTTGTCGCTGACCTCGATCAGCAGAGCGGCCGGTGTTGGGCAGGTCACGGCCACGGTCACGGCGTCGCCGCCGTGTTGCCGCGCGTTATCCAGCAAATTGCTCAGCATGGATTCCAGCACGTCCTCGGCCATGGCCACGTTCGCGGACGGCAACGGTTCAACCACGGTGACCTGGAACCCCGCGTCCTGATAACGGGTGGCGAGACGGCGCACTACAGCAGCGACTTCGGCGCGGTCCGTGGTTGAAGCCTGCATCACATCGGCGCGGGCGAGTTCCAGCAACCGCCGCACCAGGCGGTCCAGTCGCGCGGCGTCCTGGTCAAGATGAGCCAAAAACCGCTCGCGTTCTTCGAGGGTCATGGTATCCAGATGATCGCGCAGCAGTTCCACCGTGCCTCGAATGGCCGCCAACGGGGTTTTGAACTCGTGGGAGACTTGAGCGGCGAAGGTGCGGATATAGTCGGCGCGTTGTTCCAGATGCCGGGCCATGGTCGCCACCGCCTGTGACAAATCTGCCATTTCCCGCGTGATCGGCCGGGCCAGCGGCGTCACTGCGCCTTTTTCCCCGGCGGTGGCGCGTTGCGCCTGCCGCACCAGCGCCTGAAGCGGTTTCACCACCGTGAAAGAGGTGAGCGCCGACATCAACGCCACAGTGCCCAGCACCAGCGCCAGCGCCAGCAGCAGGTGATCGCGTTTGCCATACAGCACCTGGGAGAGCGCAATCGGCGTGCGCCACAGCAGAACCGCCGCCACGATCCGCTGCTCGTGCAGGATCGGCGCGGCGACGAACACCCGCAGGGGTGTACCGCGACTGATGGAATCTATCGCTGGCGGCGCGGAGTCGGGAATCCGCTGGCGCAGCAGGCTCACGGGTTCACCGGTCAGGGCGCGCCGCACTTCCGCGAACGCCATCAGCGAACGCCCCAGACTGGGGCCGGTGGTCGCTACCACCGTGCCTTGCGCATCGGTCACGGCGATGCCGGCCAGGGTGATGACTTGCGCATCGTGCAACAGCGCCTGTAGCTCCTGACCGACGGCCTGAGCGTAAGGATCGGGAAGCTGGGACGGTGCGAGCGTATCCGGCGGCGGCGGCTGGATGGTGTCCTCGGCCAGATCCAGCCGGGCCGGGCGCGGGCGCCAGCGGGTTTCGCCGTCGGACGGTTCCCGCCAGGGGGCAGCGAGCGGTGCGCCATACTGTGGATCGGCGGCGGCCTGGGGCGCCCGCCGCGCCAGGGTCGCGCGATAACTGGCGGCGACGAACGCGGCCTGAGCGATCAGTTCCGATTCGGTCTGGCGCACCAGGGCGCTGTCGTACAGCCGCAGCGCCTCCAGGCCCAGCAGTGGCAACCACAACACCATCAGATTAACCGCCAGCAGCAGGTGACGCAGTTTCAGGCGTGGCCGGGATGACGGCATTCAGCAAGGTCCCAGCCGGTAGCCGATGCCGTGCAGCGTTTCGATGGGGTCTGCGCCCAGGGCCTTGAACTTGGCCCGCACCCGCCGGACGTGGCTGTCCATGGTGCGGTCGCTGACCACGCGGTAATCCTGATAGCTGCCATCCATCAACTGATCGCGGCTGAACACCTTGCCGGGATGGGTCAACAGGGTGCGCAGGATGCCGAACTCGGTCAGGGTCAACACCACCTCCTGGCCTTGCCAGAAGGCGGCGTAGCGGTCCAAGTCCAGCCGCAACCGCCCATGTTCAAGCGGATGTCCGCCAGGAGCTAGAGGGTCGCGCGCTTCACCCTGGCCGCGCCGCAGAATCGCCCGGATGCGCGCCACCAATTCGCGGGGGCTGAATGGCTTGGTCACGTAATCGTCGCCGCCGAGTTCCAGACCGAGGATGCGATCCACCTCATCGTCGCGCGACGACAGAAACACGATGGGAACCGTGCTGATCCGGCGCAACGCCCTGCATACTGCGGCGCCGTCCAGTTCCGGCATGACGATGTCCAGCACCACCAAATCCGGGTGCAGCTCCCGGAATCGCGCCAGCGCCTGTTCTCCATCCCCTGCTTCCACGGTGGCGAAACCGTCTTTTTTCAGGGCGAAGCAGACCACTTCGCGGATATGGGGATCGTCATCAACGACCAGAATGGTAGGCATAAGGCCATCGTTCGCGCGCCAGGTTTACATCAGCAGAAAGTGGTTAGGTGATTTCCTGGAAAGATTATACCTATGGGGCCTGTAGGGACACGGCGCCGCCGTGTCCCTACAGAGGTCGGCCTGGTAAGGTCTTTTATGGAAATCGCCGTAACGCTTCCGCCTCTTCCATCATCGTTCCGTATTTTTCCCGATCTTCCGTGGTTTCCGTGTCTTCCGTGGACAAAACCCGGGTTCAATGCGCTTCGAGCAGTTGCCGTTCCAGATAGTGAATATCGGTACCGCCGGCGATAAACCGGGCGTCGCTGAGGATGCGCCGGTGCAGAGGGGCGTTGGTCTTAATGCCCTCGATCACCAGTTCGGCCAGCGCATTGCGCATCCGGGCGATGGCGACGGCGCGGGTCTCGCCGTGGGCGATCAGCTTGCCGATCATCGAATCGTAATTCGGCGGGACCCGGTAGCCGTTGTAGAGATGGGAATCCACCCGGAGGCCCGGCCCGCCCGGCGGGTGATACTGGGTGATCGTGCCCGGCGACGGTGCAAAGGTGTCCGGGTCTTCGGCGTTCAGCCGGCATTCCAAGGCGTGGCCGTGAATGCGGATCTGGTCCTGGCGGTAGCCCAGTGGCTCGCCGGCGGCGATGCGCAATTGCTCCCTGACGATGTCCACCCCGGTGATCAGTTCGGTGACCGGATGCTCGACCTGGACCCGGGTGTTCATCTCGATGAAGTAGAACTCGCCGTCCTGGTATAAAAACTCGAAAGTGCCCGCGCCGCGATAACCGATGCGCTGACAGGCCTCGACGCAAAGCTGGCCGATACGCCGGCGCTGCTCGGTGCTGACGCCCGGCGCTGGGGCTTCCTCAATCACCTTCTGGTGGCGGCGCTGCATCGAACAGTCGCGCTCTCCCAGGTGAATGGCATGGCCGTGGGTGTCGGCCAGCACCTGGATTTCGACATGACGGGGATGATCCAGGTACTTTTCCATGTACACGGTCGGGTTGCCAAACGCCGCGTTGGCTTCACTGCGGGTCAGGTCGAGCGTGGTCAGCAAGGCGGCTTCGCTGTGCACCACCCGCATTCCGCGCCCGCCGCCGCCGCCCGCCGCTTTGATAATGATCGGGTAGCCGATCTGATGCGCGATGCGCAGATTTTCCTGATCGTCGTCACCCAGCGGTCCGTCCGAACCCGGCACGCAGGGTACGCCGGCTTCTTTCATCGCCCGGATGGCGGAAACCTTGTCGCCCATCAGCCGGATGGTGTCCGGGCGGGGGCCGATGAAGATGAAGCCGCTCTGCTCGACCCGCTCGGCAAAATCGGCGTTCTCGGACAGGAAGCCGTAGCCGGGATGAATGGCTACCGCGTCGGTCACCTCGGCGGCGCTGATGATCGCTGGCATGTTCAGATAGCTGTCAGCGGCGGGCGGCGGGCCGATGCAGACGGTTTCGTCCGCCAGGCGCACATGCTTGAGTTCACGGTCCACCGTGGAATGCACGGCTACGGTGCGGATTCCCAGTTCCCGGCAGGCGCGCAGGATGCGCAGGGCGATTTCGCCCCGGTTAGCGATGACGACTTTTTCGAGCATGGCGCGGCTATTCGATCACCAGCAACGGCTGGTCGTATTCGACCGGCTGGCCGTTCTCGGCCAGGATGCGGGTCACCGTGCCGGCGCGATCGGCTTCGATCTGGTTAAACATCTTCATCGCTTCGATGATGCAGACCGGATCGCCGACGTTGACCGGCTGGCCGATTTCAACGAACGGTTTGCCGCCGGGCGCGGCGGAGCGGTAGAAGGTGCCCACCATCGGCGAGCGCAGCACGTGACCGGGAATCGCTTCCGCATCGGGGACGGGCGCCGGCGCGGGTGGAGCGGGCGACGCTGGGACCGGCATGACCGGCGCAGCGGGGGCGAACCCGTAAGCGGCGGGCGCGGCCCACAGCGGTTGTGAAGGCATCATGACCGAAGCGCCGCCCTGAGGGTGACGGCTGATGCGTACCGAATCCTCACCTTCCTTGATCTCGATTTCGGCCACCGCCGAGCTTTCGAGCAGTTCGATCAGTTTTTTGATCTTGCGAATGTCCATCGGCATGGCGGCGGCTACCGGCGTGGTGTAGCGAGATAGTGGTCGGCGGCGCGCACCGCCAGTTCGTAACCGTGCGCGCCCAGTCCGCTGATGATTCCGACCGCAATGTCCGACAGATAGGAATGATGGCGGAACGGTTCGCGGGCGAACACGTTGGACAAGTGCAGCTCGATGAACGGGATGCTGACCCCGAGCAGGGCATCGCGCAGCGCCACGCTGGTGTGAGTGAAAGCGGCGGGATTGATCACGATGAAGGCGACACCGTCCTGGCGGGCGGCGTGGATGCGCTCGATGAGCGCGTGTTCGGCGTTGCTCTGGAAGCACGCCAGTTCATGCGGTCCCAGTTCCCGCGCCAGTTCTACACAACGCTGTTCGATAGCGGCGAGGGTGATGGAACCGTAGACGCCCGGTTCCCGCGTCCCCAGCAGGTTGAGATTGGGGCCGTTCAACAGCAGCAGTTTAGCCATAAGTCAAGCAGCAATTCCGGTCAGGCAAGGGGCGCGATTCTGCATGAACCCTGGCTGCTTGTCCAGTTGACAAGACCGCATTTCGCCGCTGATACCGGCGCGTTCGCGGCAAATGATCAATTCTGGCGCGGCAAAACCGACCGCAGATGAGCGTTGAACGGCTCCGCCGCCATGAATCCCACCACCCGCCGGTCGCGGCGCTCCTGCCCATCCGGGCCGAAAAACAGGATGGCGGGCGGGCCAATGATGCCAAAGCGTTGCAACAGCGTCTGATCGGCAGCGTCGTTGGCGGTCACATCGGCCTGGAGCGTGATCAGGCTGGCCAGCGCCGCCCGCACTGCAGGATCGGCGAAGGTTTCGCGCTCCAGTTCCTTGCAACTCACGCACCAGTCGGCATAGAAATCCAGCATCACGGGTCGACCGCCGGCTTCACGCAAAGCGAGATCCAACTCGGCCACGGTTTTGACCGGACGGAAGGCCATGGGGCGCGCGGCGTTGGCGGCATTGGCCAGCAGCCCGACCCCGCGCAGCGGTTGCAACGGATCGCGTCCGCCGGCCGCCACTCCCACCAGCAGCAAAACGCCGTAGATCAGCAGCACCAAACCGAGCCCCTTGACCAGGGTGCGCCAGGCGGGCGCACCATGCACGACGGGTTGCAGCGCGCCCATGTAGGTGGCGACGACGATCAGCAGCGTGGCCCACAGCACCATGCTGATCGCCGCCGGCAGGATGCGCTCCAGCAACCACAGCGCCACCACCAGCAGCAGCACGCCAAACACCGTCTTGATCCGTTCCATCCAGTGACCGGCGTGGGGCAACCAGTGACCGGTAGACGCGCCAATGATCAGCAACGGCGCCCCCATGCCCAGACTCAGCGCAAACAGCGCCGCTGCACCCAGGGCAACGTCGCCCGTGACCGCGATAAAGGTCAGTGCCCCGATCAGCGGCGGGGCGACGCACGGTCCTACGATCAGCGCCGACAGGAACCCCATGATCGCGACGCCGGCATGATGGCCGCCACGCTGGCGATTGCTCCATTGCGTCAGCCGATGTTGCAAATAGGCCGGCAACTGCACGTCGTAGAGTCCGAACATGGACAGCGCCAGCAGCACGAACAGGCCGCTGAACGCGCCGATCACCCAGGGATTCTGAAACCAGGCCTGCACGTTCTGCCCCAGCAGCGCCGCCAGCACGCCCGCCACGGTGTAGGTCGCCGCCATCGCCAATACGTAGATCAGCGACAGCCAAAGCGCCCGCCGCCGGGTCAGAAGAGCGCCCTGACCGGCAATCAGGCTGGACAGGATCGGGATCATCGCAAATACGCAGGGGGTGAACGCCAGCAGCAGGCCGAAGCCAAAGAATGCCGGAATGGCCAAAAAGCGTTGCTGGTTGAGCAGCCGCGCCAACCGGTCCGGCTCGGCTTCGGCGGCTTCGGTCGTTGTGCTCGCGGCAGTGGGCGCGGCGGGCGGCGCGGTCAGAGACAGGGGCGATGAGGGTTCAACCCGCGCTACCGGTCCCTCTACTGCTGGCGGGACCGGGGAATAAGCCGGCAAAGCTATGCTCACGGTTTGACTGAGCGGTGGATAGCAGACCCCGACTTCGGCACACCCCTGATAATCGGCTTTCACGCGCACGGTTTGCGCGTCAGACGGCTCGCGTTGCAGCCGGGCGACGACGATGGCTTCACCGTGGAAAACCTGCTGAGGGCCAAAATAGGGGTCGTCTTTAGGCTCGCCGGGCGGGATTTCGAGGCCGGTCATCGTCACGCCCTGGGCGTCCAGCAGGCTCAGCCGGAATTTGTCGCGGTACAGGTAGTAGCCGGGCGCGATGAGCCAGCGGGCTTCCAGGGTCAGTGGATCAGCCGCGCTGACCGTTAACTGGAACGCCTGATCCGCTTCGAGAATCCGATCCCGGGACGGCGAACCGAAGCGGTCGAACAATCCGCCCGCCGCCGGTCCCGCCAGCAGCGCCAGCAGCAGCGCCAGCCAGGGCCATGCTGGGAATAATCGCTTCATGCCGATGCTCTCGTGCTGTCTGCGATCCAGTCCAGGTAAGCCGCCGACCCGGCCTGAATCGGCAGGGCGATGAGTTCCGGGACCTGGTAGGGATGGAGTTCGCGGATGCGCGCCTCCAACTGCGGGTAAACCGCCTGGCGGGTCTTGATCAGCAGCAACAGCTCGGCCTCGCGCTGGATCTGCCCCTCCCAGCGGTAGATCGAAGTCAGTCCCGGCGCGATGTTGACGCAGGCGGCCAGCCGCTCGCTCACTACCGTTTCGGCGATGCGCTCGGCGGTGGTCCGGTCGGGACAGGTGCAAAGGATGATCAGGGGCGACAGGCTCATGGTGTGCCTTTCTCGATAAAGCTGTTATTTTAAAGTTTTTCCGTTGGGCGATGATGAACTATGACCAGATTAGAGCGGTTGTAGTTGCCAGCGCCGCACCAGGACGGACAATCCACTCGCTGCTCACCTCGATTCGGAACCATGTCGACGCCTCCTGATGCTACACCATCCTCCGGCTTTCCCAACGGGGATCGGTCAGGATTTTTCCGTCACTGGAGGCCGGAACAGCGCCGCTTGCTGGCGTTCTGGCTTGCCTACGTTGTCCTTTGGTACGCCGCCCGGTTCGGCGCCTTGGCGCTTGGCGCCTTCAACAACCAGATCAGCCTGTGGTATCCGCCGGCGGGGTTGCTCTTTTTCGTCCTGCTGACCTTCGGCTGGCGGGCGCTCGCGCCGGTGTTGCTCACCCGCTGGTCGTTGGGCGCCTTGTTGTGGCTGACAACACCTGCGCCGGCTTCCCTTTCGACGTTACTGACCGATCATTTCATCGCCCCGGTGATCGCGGTAGCCGCTTATCTGCTGGCGGCGCTGGCGCTGCGCGCCTGGAACGCCGGGCGAATCCATAACAATTTCGCCAATCCAGCTTATGCCGGACGGTTTCTGGGAGCGGCGCTGCTGGGCAGTGGGCTGGCGGCGGGCGCCAACGTGGCCCGCCTGCTGTATGCGGATTCCATTGCGACCGATCAGGGATTCCAGCTCTGGCTCCACTGGCTGATTGGCGATTTCATCGGCATCATCACCGTGACCCCGTTGTTGCTGGTGCATCTAAGCCCGCGCCTGCGCGACTGGCTCCACAAGGGGCGCTGGCGGCAGCCATTCCCACCGGGACCGCGCCGGCGGCGCTGGCTCTGGCCGGCCTGCTTCGCGGGATTGTTCCTGATCCTGGTGAGCCTGTTCCAGGCGCTGCCCTGGGTCGGTCTGAGCGCAACAACGCCTTCCTTTCTGACCCTGTTCGTGTTGCTGCCGGTGGCCTGGATCGCCATAACGGGCGGCCTGTCGGTAGTCACCGTAGCCATTTTCGTGCTGGACGCAGAGTTGGCGCTGCTGGTGGGGTGGAGCGGCCAGCAGGAGGCGGCCTTGTATTATCAACTGGTGATGATCGCCGTCGCGCTCACCGGGTTGCTGCTGGGCGGCGCCATCGAAGCCCGCGACTGGGCGCGCGCCCGGTTCCGCGATCTGAGCCGGATTGCGGACGACCTGCTGTGGGAAATCAACGCCGACGGCCTGATCACCCGCCTGATCGGCAATCTGGTCTGGAATTTGACGCCCAACGCCGGGCCAGGCTGGCAGAACAACGTTCATGCGATTTCAGAAGAGCACCGCCAAACCCTGAATGCCGCGCTGCGGACCCGGCGGCCATTCCGGGAGGTGTTGCTCAGCGTTCACGATGAAGCGGGCGAGGTGCGCTGGTTGCGGGTGAATGGCGTGCCTTTTCGCGATGAACTGTGGCGCTTCGCCGGCTATCGGGGCACCGCCACGGATGTCACCACTGAATATCACGCCCGGCAGGTGCTGGCCGATTACGCCGACCAGTTGCAGCGGGAAGTCGCAGCCCAGACCGCCGAGTTGCAGCGTATCAACCGTGATCTGGCGTTCAACGAACAGCGGTACCGGGCCATGCTGGCGGCTGCGCCGGTCGGCATGGCCGAAGTGGACGCCGAGGGGCGTTGTCAGTATGTCAATTTCCCCTGGTGCGTGCTCACCGGCCAGGCGGCGACCGTGGTGTTGGGGTATTCCTGGCTGGACTGTGTTCACTCTGACCAGCGCGCCGAGATCGAGCACCGGTGGCGAACCGCCGCGAACCTGCGCGCGGGCGATGGCGAATTTCAGAGTCTGGCCGACCGGTGGCTGGGCGTACACTGGTCCACGCTCTACGATCAGGACGGCGCGACCGTGATCGGCGCCATCGTGATCCTGAATGACATCACGGACCGCCGGTTACGCGAGCAGGAGAACTGGGAACTGGCCCACTTCGACGCCCTGACGCAACTGCCGAATCGCAATTTGTTCTGGGACCGCCTGGAGCAGGCGCTGCGGCTGGCCGGGCGCAGTCAGCAAACCGTCGCCGTGCTGTGGCTCGATCTCGACGGCTTCAAGGCGGTCAACGATGCGCTGGGTCACGCCGCCGGCGACGAATTGCTGCGCCAGGTGGGCCGGCGCCTGCAAGCCACCCTGCGCGAGAGCGACACCGCGGCCCGCCTGGGCGGCGATGAATTCGCCGTCGTGCTGACAACCATCGCGCGGCCTCAAGACGCCACGAGCGTGGCGCAAAAGATCGTCGCCCGGATCGGTCAACCGTTCACGCTTCCGCAGGGGCCAGCGCAGGTTTCCGCCAGCATTGGCGTTGCTTTGTATCCCGACCATGCCACCTCGGCCAAAGACCTGGCGCATCGCGCCGACTTGGCGATGTACGCCGCCAAGCAGGCGGGCAAGAATGGCTGGCGCCTCTGGGACGGCGATAGGGAAATGGATCGCGCTTCCGCGTAAAAGCCCCGTGCAGGGGTTGCTGACGCGATTTTCTTCCTGCCTGCCCCTTGAAAATTTCCTGCCTTGCCCCACTTCACCGGCAAGCCCTTGACAGGGTGGTTTTGCCGGCTATGATTAGCACTCACCAGAGGGGAGTGCTAACAGAACCAGCGCCAACCCCCCAATTACCCTTTTTTCAAATCTTGATGGAGATGTCACCGATGAACCTTCGGCCGTTGCATGATCGGGTCGTAATCAAGCGCGTTGAGGAAGAAACCAAGAGTCCGGGCGGCATCGTGCTGCCGGGCGCCGCCGCTGAGAAGCCGTCGCGCGGCACCGTGATGGCGGTGGGTCGCGGCAAACTGCTGGACAATGGCGAAGTGCGGCCGCTGGATGTCAAGGTCGGCGATTACATCCTGTTCGGCAAGTATTCCGGCAGCGAAGTCAAGATTGATGGCGAAGAGCTGATCATCATGCGCGAAGACGAGATCATGGCCGTCATCGAGAAGTAAGCGCGCGTCCGTTCGTCCACGACCCTTCATCCGATTGTTTCAGAACAGTTTTAGAGGAATTCCCCATGGCTGCAAAAGATGTCAAGTTCGGCGATGATGCCCGTTCGCGCATGGTGCGCGGCATCAATGTCCTGGCCAACGCTGTCAAGGTGACCCTGGGTCCGCGCGGTCGCAACGTCCTGCTGGACAAGGCGTTCGGCGCCCCCACCGTGACCAAGGACGGCGTGTC